>NZ_JCACVY010000258.1:0-4759 GCF_058833935.1 Roseomonas sp. TS2
CTGCTCGGGCTGGTGGCGGCGGGCGGGGCGGCGGGCTCGGTGCTGCGCTACGCGGTGGGAATCTGGTGCGCGGGCTGGTTCGGCACCCACCTGCCCTGGGGCACGCTGGCGGTGAACGTCATCGGCAGCGCCGTCATCGGCCTGCTCGGCGGCGCCATGCTGGGCGGCCTGGCCTTCCCGCAGGAGGCGCGGCTGCTGGCCGTCACCGGGCTGCTCGGCGGCTTCACCACCTTCTCCGCCTTCTCGCTGGACACGGGCACGCTGTTCCTGCGCAGCCCGTCGCTTGCCGCGCTCTATCTCGGCCTGACCCTGGCGGGCGGGCTCGGCGCCTTCGCCGCCGCCTTCGCCCTGGGCGGCCTGCTCGGCCGCGCCCTGGGCTGAGGCTGCCCCGCCGCGCCGCATCCCCCACGGGGCGCGGCACGGCGGGGCGCGCGTCACGGCGTCACGGTGAGCGGCGGCGTCTGCTGGTGCTGCACCACGCGCCACTCGTCATGCGCCAGGCGCCGGTAGACGGAGGTGCAATGCGCCTCGTAGGGCGCCTTACCCTCGCCCCGCGCCGCCGCCTTGTAGGCGATGACGATCAGCCCCTCCTGCGGGCGCGAGACCTGCTTTTCGGAGATCTCCACCGTGCTCCAGCGCGGCGTGTCCGCCACCGCCGCCACCGCCTCGGCCCCGCCCATCACGAAGGGGGGGTGCGGCAGCACCATCAGGCACTCATCGTCGATCAGCGCGCGGTAGTGCTCCGCATCGCCCGTCCAGAGGCTCTCCTCGAAGGCCCACACCCGTCCGTCGTCCATGAATCCTGTTCTCCCGTTGCGGTCGGGTGGAGAACGCCGGGCGCGACGGATCGTTCAGCCACGATGCGCGTCCGCGCCGTCCGGCACGCGGTCAACAATGCCTGACAATAAGGCCCGACGGGGCCTCAGCCTTCCTCCACCCCGGCGGCGACGGCCTCCGCCACCGCCACGCGCCGCCGCAGCAGGCCGAATTCCAGCGCCGCGTCGGCCGCCGCCTGCAGCTCCTCCAGCAGCGCGGCGTCGAGCGGCACGGCGCGGGTGCGCTGGCTGGCGAAGGCCTGCCGCACCGCCGGCTCCGGCAGGCGGGTCAGGCGGGCATTGGCGGCGGCATAGGCCTCCAGCCGGCCGGCGGCCCAGTCCCAGCCGCGCCGCTGGCGGCGGGCCAGGTCGGCCAGCAGCGGCCGGCGCTGGCGCAGCGCGTTCTCATGCGCGGCGAGGAAGCTGACGGTGGGGGTCAGCCCGGTGCCGTCCTCCAGCACGCGGGCGCCGAACAGGGTGCGCTCGATCGCCACATAGGGCTCCCAGATCGCCCAGGCATCGACGGCGCCGGAGCGGAAGGCCAGCGCGGCGTCGGCCGGGCCGAGCCAGACCAGCTCCACCGCCTCCGGCGCCAGGCCGGCGCGCTTCAGCGCCGCGCGCAGCAGGAAATGGCCCCAGCCGCCGCGGTTGCCGGCGAGCTTCTTCCCCCGCAGGTCGGCGAGGCTCCTGGCCCGGGAATGCTCCGGCACCAGGATGGCCTGGGAGCGCGGCTCGGCGCGCGTGGCGGCGAAGGCGCGCAGCGGCGCCCCGGCGGCGAAGACGCTGAGGAAGGCGAGGTCGCCCATGGTGCCGGCGTCCAGCGCATCGGCCGCGAGCGCCTCCAGCAGCGGCGCGGCGGCGGGGAACTCGCTCCAGGCGATGTCGTAGGGCGGCGCCTCGCCCTGCGCTGAGGCTTCCAGCAGCGAGCGCAGCCCGCCCTTCTGGTTGCCCACGCGCAGGGTGGAGCGGCCGCCCTGGGCACGGGCCAGGGCGGGCATGGCGAGCAGGCCGGCGGCGGCGAGGCCGAGGCGGCGGCGGGTGGTGCGGAGGGTCTCGGTCATGGCGGCGAGCATGGCCGCCGCCAGAGCGTGCGGAAAAGAGCGAAGTTTGGAAAATTCCGCAGCAAAAAGAGAAGGTTATGCCATGCGGCGAAGGCCGGGCAGTGACTTTCTTCTCCCCGCCCCCGCCACCCTGATAAGAATATATACCTTTACTCCGCCCGGTTCCTCGCCCTAGGCTGCGGCATCATCGGCTCCGGCCTGTCCAGCACCGTCACCACCCGGCCCGGCCACAGCACCAGCGCCCCGTCATGCACCTGCACCCGGAAGTGGCTCGGGCAGCCCAGCGCCTCCACCACGGCGCGCGGCAGGGTGAGCTGGTTCTTGCTCGTCAGATTGGCCAGCCGGGGCGGGTTGCTCGGGGTTTTCATGCGGGGCCTCCGGTAAGGCAGTAAGATGGTAAGGAAGTAAGGAATATATTCCTTACGCGCAAGCGGAATCGCCCCCGTTTTCGCTCGACGCGGCGCGTCGCCGGAGCTACCTCCCCGCGCATGACCATCCAGCATCGCACCGTCCATCCGGCCGACGAGGAATCCCGCCTCGACCGCTGGTTCCGCCGCCACTTCCCCCAGGTGACGCAGGGCGCGCTGCAGAAGATGCTGCGCACCGGGCAGATCCGCGTCGACGGCAAGCGCGCCGAGGCCAACACGCGGCTGATGCGCGGCCAGGAGATCCGCATCCCGCCCCTGCCCGAGGGGCCGGCGCCGGAGCCCGAGCGCCGCGACCGCGAGGTGAGCGAGGAGGATGCGCGCGCGCTGGAGAAGCTGGTCCTCTACCGCGACGACAGCGTCATCGCCCTGAACAAGCCGCACGGCCTGCCAGTGCAGGGCGGCCCGAACATCAAGAAGCACCTGGACGGGATGCTGGACGCGCTGCGCTTCGGCCATGAGGAGCGGCCGCGCCTCGTCCACCGGCTGGACCGCGACACCTCGGGCGTGATCCTGCTGGCGCGGGACGCGCTGGCGGCGCGCCGGCTGGCCAGCGCCTTCCGCGGGCGCGATGCGAAGAAGACCTACTGGGCGCTGGTGGTCGGGCAGCCGCAATACGAGGCGGGGCGGATCGACATGAAGCTGGGGCGCGTCGGCACCGGCCAGGGCGAGCGCACCGCCCCCGTGGAGGGCCGCGAGGGCCTCTTCGCCGTCACCGAGTACAGCACGGTCGATGTGGCGCGCCGCCACGCCACCTGGCTGGAGATGCGGCCGCTGACCGGCCGTACCCACCAGCTGCGCGTGCACTGCGCCTCGGCGCTCGAATGCCCGATCCTGGGCGATGGCAAGTATGGCGGGCAGGCGGCGCATCTCGAGGGGATGTCCCACGCGCTGCACCTGCACGCCCGCGCGCTGCAGGTGCCGCACCCGGAGGGCGGCACGCTGGAGGTGAGCGCGCCGCCGCCGCCGCACATGGTGGAGAGCTTCCGCACCCTCGGCTTCGAGGTGCCGCGCACGCCGCAGCCGCGCCGGGTGGGCTGAGGCCATGGCCCCGCCCCGCCGCCGCCGCCGCCGCACCCTGCTGGCCGGCGCCGCCGTGCTCGTGGCCGTGCCGGTGCTGGCCTGGGGCGGGCTGAACCTGGTGCTGCGCGATTCCGTGCTGCGCCCGCGCGTCATCGCCGCCGTGGAGCAGGCGACGGGGCGTGCGCTGACCCTCTCGGGCCCGGTCGGCATCAAGCTCTCCCTGGTACCGACGGTGACGCTGGAGGGCGTGGCCCTGGCCAACGCCCCCGGCGGCAGCCGCGCCGAGATGCTGACGGCCAGCCGCGTGGAGGCGCGGCTCGCGCTGCTGCCGCTGCTCTCGCGCCGCATCGCCTTCGAGCGGCTGACGCTGATCGAGCCGGACCTGCTGCTGGAGGTGGATGCGGAGGGCCAGGGCAACTGGCGCCTCTCCCCCGCCCCCTCGCCCGCCACGGGCCGGCCGGAAGCGGCACCCGGCGGCGCGGCCGAGGGGCGGCTGGCGCTCTCCATCGCCGCGGTGGATATCGAGGGCGGGCGCCTCACCTGGCACGATGCCCGCACCGGGCGGCGGGAGGTGCTGGACATCCGCAGCCTCGCCCTGCGCGCCGAGACCCCGGCGGCGCCGATCGACTTCCAGGGCGCGCTTGGCCTGCGCGGCGTGGCCGTGGCGCTGGAGGGGCATGCCGGGCCGCTGGCGCGGCTGCTCGGCACCAGCGCCGAGCCCGCCGCCTGGCCGCTGCATGTTGCGCTGGCGGCACCGGGGCTGCAGCTGGTGGCCGATGGCAGCGCGACGCGCCCCGAGGCCGCCGCCGGCTGGCAGCTGGCCCTGAAGGCCACGGCCGAGAGCACCGCGCGCCTTGCGCCCTTCCTGCCGCGCGCCGGCCTGCCCCCGCTGCGCGGGCTGGAGCTGGACGCCGAACTGGCCGATGCCGGCGCCGGCCGCCCGCCGCGCCTGGACCGGCTGGTGGCGCATACCGAGGGCGGCGATCTCGGCGCCTGGGTGCCGGGGCTGGCGCTGGGCGCCGCCACGCTGCGGATGCCCGGCCCGGAGCAGCCGGGGCAGCTCAACGCCGACCTCTCCCTGCGCGGCCTGCCGGTGCAGGCCGAGGGGCAGCTCCCCGCCCCGGCCGCGCTGCTCGGCGACGGGCCCTGGCCGCTGCGCCTGACCCTGCGCGGCGCCGGCGCCACCGCCGAGGCGCAGGCCGAGTTGCCGGGGCCACGGCTGGAGGGCGCCAATGTGGCGCTGAGCCTCGCCGCACCGGACACGGCGCCGCTGCTCTCGGCCCTGGGACTGCCCGGACCCCGCCTGACCGAGGCACGGCTGGAAGGCCGCCTGCTGCTGCCAGCCGGCGGCGCGGCGCTGGAAGGGCTGCGCCTGCGCGCCCGCGAGGCGACGCTGGAAGGCGAGGCCCGGCTGGCTCTCGGCGGACCGCGCCCG
>NZ_JCACVY010000259.1:0-4631 GCF_058833935.1 Roseomonas sp. TS2
CGCCGCCGAACCCAGCCAGCGGTGCAGCGCCGGCCGCGGGGCTTCGGGGCGGCGCATCAGGAAAACAGCGAAAGCTGGCGGGGCTTCGCTTGCGCACCAAAACCCCCGGGCGTGGTCAGCATGGCGCGCAGGCGGGGGCTGTCCAGCAGGCCGGGGGCGGCGCGGTGGTCGGGGGCGAGCAGGAAGGGCGCCACCTTGCGCAGCGGCACGCGCAGCCGGGCGAGGTCGGCCAGCCGCACCCGGCCCTCCTGGCGGGCGGCGACGATGCGCTCCACGTTGCGCGCGCCCAGGCCCGGCACGCGCAGCAGCAGCTCGCGCGGGGCGCTGTTGAGGTCCACGGGAAAGTCGGCGCGGTGCTTCAGCGCCCAGGCCAGCTTGGGGTCGATCTCCAGGTCCAGCATGCCGCCCTCCCCGCCCGCCAGGATCTCCTCCGTGCCGAAGCCGTAGAAGCGCAGCAGCCAGTCCGCCTGGTACAGCCGGTGCTCACGCAGCAGCGGCGGCGGCGCCGGCGGCAGCAGGCTGGAGGCCTCCGGGATGGGCGAGTAGCCCGAGTAGTACACCCGGCGCAGCCCGTACTTCTCGTATAGCTCCGCCCCCTTGCCGAGGATGCGCCGGTCGTCGCTGTCATCGGCGCCGACGATCATCTGCGTCGATTGCCCGGCGGGGGCGAAGCGCGGTGGCGCGGCGCGGCGGGCGGTGCGGCGCGCCTCCTTCGCCTCGGCGATGCGGCCGGCAAGTTGCTGCATGGCGCCGCCGATGGCCGGCAGGTCCTTCTCCGGCGCCAGCCGCTTCAGGCTGGCCACCTGCGGCAGCTCCACATTGATCGACAGCCGGTCCGCCCAGCGCCCCGCCTCGGCCAGCAGTTCGGGCGCCGCCTCGGGGATGGTCTTGAGGTGGATGTAGCCGAGGAAGCCATGCTCCTCCCGCAGGGTGCGGGCCACGCGGATGAGCTGCTCCATGGTGTAGTCCGGGCTGCGGATGATGCCGGAGGAGAGGAACAGCCCCTCGATGTAGTTGCGCCGGTAGAAGGCCAGCGTCAGCTTCACCAGCTCCGCAACGGTGAAGCGGGCGCGCGCCACGTTGGAGGTGGCGCGGTTGATGCAGTAGACGCAGTCGAACACGCAGGCATTGGTCAGCAGCACCTTCAGCAGCGAGATGCAGCGGCCATCCGGCGCATAGGCGTGGCAGATGCCCATACCCTCCGTGCTGCCGAGGCCGCCCTGGCGCGAGTCGCGCTTCTCCGTGCCGGAGGAGGCGCAGGAGGCGTCGTACTTGGCGGCATCGGCCAGCAGGGCGAGCTTGGCGCGGAGATCCATGGCGGCGGTCCGGAGCGTTTCAGTTCTTAATATGTTCTGAATTGCCCGGACGCCAAGCCGCGCCGGCCCGGATTTCCGCCGCCTACCGCAGCAGCGCCGGCAGCAGCGCGTCCAGCCGCAGCCGCCCTTCCCAGGTGGCGGCGAGCCGGCCCTCGGGCGTCCAGAGCAGGTAGTCCTCGTCGAGGCAGGCGGCGAGCATGGCGGGGTCCACCGCCTCGGCCAGCGAGAGCCCGCTGCGGGCCTGGAGCCGCGCCGGGTCCACGCCTTCCGAGAGGCGCAGCCCCATCAGCAGCGCCTCCCGCGCGCGGTCGGTGGGCGAGAGGATCTCGGTGGCGGTGATGGCGTGGCCCGCGGCCTCGACGCGCGCCAGCCATTCCTCCGGCCCGCGGTGGCGGCGGGCGGCCACCAGCCCCTCGCGCAGCGTCAGCCGCTGGTGCGCGCCGGCGCCGATGCCGAGATAGTCGCCATAGCGCCAGTAGGCGAGGTTGTGCCGGCTCTCCGCCCCGGGCTTGGCGTAGTTGGAGACCTCGTAGGGCAGCAGGCCGAAGCGCGCCGCCTCCTCGCCGGTGGCGAAGTAGAGGGCGGCGGCCTCCTCCCCCTCCGGCAGGGCGAAGGCGCCGCGCGCGTGCTCGGTGGCGAAGCGCGTGCCCGGCTCGATGGTGAGCTGGTACAGGGAGAGGTGGTCGGCGGCCAGGGCCAGGGCGCGGCGCAGCTCGGCGCGCCATTCGGCCACGGCCTGGCCGGGGCGGGCGTAGATCAGGTCGAAGGAGAGGCGCGGGAACAGGCCGCGCGCCGCCTCCAGCGCGGCGATGGCCTGCCCGGCATCGTGCTTCCGCCCGAGGAAGCCCAGCGCCGTGTCGTCCAGCGCCTGCACGCCGAGGCTGGCGCGGTTCACCCCCGCCGCGCGGATCTCGGCCAGGCGCGAGACCTCGACGCTGGTCGGGTTGGCCTCCAGCGTGATCTCGATGTCCGGCAGGGGCGGGAAGAGGCGCGTGGCGTCGGCGATGATGTCGGCCACCACCTGCGGCGGCATCAGGCTCGGCGTGCCGCCGCCGAAGAAGATGGAGGCGAGCGGCCGCCCCCCCTGCCCTTCCGCCTCCAGCCGCGCCGCCTCGAAGGCCAGCTCCCGCCGCAGCGCGGCGCCGAAGCGGGCGGCGTCCACCCGCTCCCGCACATGGCTGTTGAAGTCGCAATAGGGGCACTTGGCCGCGCAGAAGGGCCAGTGGACATAGAGGGCGATCGGCTCGGGCATGGGGGCGGATATGGGCGCGGCGGGCGGCCGGTGTCGAGAGCGGGCGCCGGGACGCGGCTATGCCAGGGCGCGCCAGACCATCTCCGCCCCCAGCAGGCCGAGGCCCGCGAAGAAGCCGCGCCGGAAGGTCTCCGCCCGCACCCGGCCGCGCAGCCAGCCGCCCAGCGCCATGCCCAGCAGCGCCGGCCCGATCGCCAGCAGGGATTGCCCGAGCAGCAGCCCCGGCAGCGCCCCGTGCCAGGCCAGCCCCGCCGCCAGCGCCAGGGTGGAGACGGTGAAGGACAGGCCCAGCGCCTGCACCAGGTCATCCCGCCCCAGCCCGAGCGCGCCAAGGAAGGGCACGGCGGGGATGACGAACACCCCCGTGGCGCCAGTGACGGCGCCGGTGGCCAGCCCGACCAGCGGCGCGGCCCAGGGCTCGGCGCGCGGCGGCACGCGCAGCGCGGGGCGGGCCAGGCCGAGGACGGCATAGGCCAGCAGGGTGAGGCCCAGCGCCGCCACCGGCCAGGGCGATTCCTCCCGCGCGATCAGCCCGGCGCCCAGCAGCGTGCCGGCCAGGATGCCCAGCATCATGCCCCACAGCCGCCGCAGCAGCGCGCCGAAGCGCGGGCCGGCGAAAAGCTGCCAGAGATTCGTCACCAGCGAAGGCAGCACCAGCAGCGCGGCGGCCTGGGCGGGGGGCATGACGGCGCCCAGGAGGCCCATCGCCACCGTCGGCAGGCCGAGGCCGAGCACGCCCTTCACCATCCCGGCGAGGAGGAAGACCAGCAGAAGGAACAGGATGTCCATGATGTCTCCCGGAAGCGCCGGGGGAATGAATTCCCCCGGACCCCCTTCTTTTGTCTGTCCGTTCACGGGCGCGCCTGCGGCGACACCCTCCGCCGCAGCCTGGGCCGGCACAATGCGGATGTGGCAGAGTGAGGCTTCGGCAGGGACGAAGGCTCGAACCTCCATGCATCTCGACCTGACCGACCTGCGGCTGTTCCGCCATGTGGCGGAGGCGGGCAGCATCACCGCCGGAGGCGCGCGGGCGGGGCTGGCCCTGGCTTCGGCCAGCGCCCGGCTGCGGGCGATGGAGGCGCAGGCCGGCGTGGCGCTGCTGCTGCGCGGGCGGCGCGGTGTCAGCCTGACCCCGGCGGGAGAGGCGCTGCTGCACCATGCCCGGCTGGTGGGGCAGCAGGTGGAGCGGATGCGCGGCGAGCTGGGCGAATATGCGCGCGGGCTGCAGGGGCATGTGCGGCTGCTGGCCAACACCGCCGCCACCGTCGAATTCCTGCCCGAGCCGCTGGCCCGCTTCCTGGCCGCGCATCCGCAGGTGGAGATCGCGCTGGAGGAGCGCACCAGCACCGCCATCGCCGCCGCCGTGGCGGAAGGGCGGGCCGAGCTGGGCATCGCCGCCGATCATGCCGACCTTGCCGGGCTGGAGGCGCTTCCCTTCCGGACGGACCGGCTGGTGCTCGTGGCCGCGCCGGACCACCCCCTGGCCGGGCGCGGCGGCGTTCGGCTGGAGGAGGCGCTGGGCTGGCCCTTCATCGGCCTCGGCACCGGGAGCGCCCTGCAGCGGCACCTGGCCGGCCATGCGGCGCGCGCGTCCGGGCGGCTGCGGCTGCGCCTCCAGGCGCCGGGGCCGGAGGCCGCCTGCCGCATGGCCGCCCTCGGCGCCGGGCTGGCGCTGGTGCCGGAGGCCGCCGCGCGCCGCGCCGGCGCCGCCGCGCCCCTGGCGCTGGTGCCGCTGACCGAAGCCTGGGCCGAGCGGCGCCTCCTCCTCCTGCACCGCCGGGGCGCGGCGCTGCCGGCCCATGCGGCGCGGCTGCTGGCGCATCTGGCGGGCTGAGGGCCGGGCCGGAGCATGGCGCCGATGCCACGCTCCGCAGGAATGTCATGCCGGCCCCGGGCGGTTTGCCTTGACCCGGCCCGCCCGCATCCCCAACCATGCAAGCCGTGATGAGCAGCCCAGGCGCGACCGCAGAATCGCGGAGCACGCAGGGCCCGGTCGCTTGACCCGAGGCCCCGCGCCCCGCACATCCGCCCGGAACGCCGCCCCGCACCGGGGTGGCCCCGGC
>NZ_JCACVY010000260.1:0-4623 GCF_058833935.1 Roseomonas sp. TS2
CAGCGCCGAGATCTCGCTCTGCCACAGCGTGATCCAATCCTCTGCCAACCTCTCCAGTGCCTCAGGCCCGGCCTGGCCGCCGCCGGGCTCCGCCCCGGCGCCGGAAGCCGCGCCGGGCCGCTTCCTTTGCGCGTCGTCCTCGGGGCCTGTCATGGCAAATCCTGTCCTGCGGCGCGCGGCCCGGGGCTTGCCCCCGGGCGTGATCGGGCCCCGTGCCAGGCCGCGCCGGCGGAACATAGCGCCACGGGCGCGCCACGGAAGGGGCGGGGCACCATCCTCCTGTTCGCACTGCATCATGCGCCATGCTAGCGTCTCCGCCACCACATGGCGGGATGGGAGGCGACAATGGCCGAACAGGCAAGGCAGCGCGGCACCGAGGCGGAGGCCAAACCCACGGTAGTCATCAAGAAATACGCCAATCGCCGGCTCTACAACACGGAGGCTTCCTCCTACGTCACGCTCGAGGACCTCGCCGGCATGGTGCGGGAGGGGCGCGACTTCGTCGTCTACGATGCCAAGACGGGCGACGACATCACCCGCGGCGTGCTGACGCAGATCATCGTCGAGGAGGAGGCCAAGGGGCGCAGCCTGCTCCCCACCTCCTTCCTGCGGCAGCTCATCGGCTTCTACGGCGACAGCCTGCAGTCGCTGGTGCCGCGCTACCTGGAATACGCCATGGGCAGCTTCGCCCGGCAGCAGGAGCAGATGCGGGTCTCGGTCGAGCAGGCGATGGGCGGCTTCAACCCCCTGGCCGGGCTGGAGGAGGTGAGCAAGCAGAACATGGCGATGATGGAGCGCGCCATGACGCTGTTCAGCCCCTTCCCGCGCAAGGAGGACTCGGCGTCGTCATCCCGCCCCCCCGCCGAGGAAACCGAGGATGTGGCCGCCCTCAAGGCCGAGTTGCGGCAGTTGCGGCAGCAATTGGCACAGCTGCAAAGGGGCGGTAGCAAGGCCGGATGATAACGCTGAGGTTGCGCTTCTCACGCTGTTGTCAGTCTTCGTAACCCGAAAGGGAACACGCGGCGGCCATTTACTACTTAATAAGGGATGGGATCATTTTTCAGCCTAACAGGGTAGAGCATGGCCGATCTTGAGGCCGGTGCCGTCGCCACGCGCGACGAGCCGGAGGATACCTCCACACAACGCGCCCGGCAGGCTGACCGCCATGTCGGAGCGCGCATCCGTGAACGCCGCCTGATGCTCGGTCTGTCGCAGCAGCAACTGGCCAGCATGATCGGCGTCACCTACCAGCAGGCCCACAAATACGAACGTGGCCTGAACCGTATTTCTGCCGGGCGCCTGTTCGAGATCGCTCTCGTCCTGGCTGTCCCGGTGTCCTGGTTCTTCGAGGGGTTGAACGAGGAAGGGGCGGCGCCGCCGTTGGGCGTGCGGCAGCGCATGTGCCTGGAACTGGCCCGCAACTTCGCGCTCATCGACAATGAGCGGCACCAGGAGGCGCTGAGCCAGATGGCCCGTGCCCTCGCGGCCCAGTCTCAGGGCCGTCCGCTGGACTGAGACGCCGCTTGCTTTTGCGAGCCATTCGCAAAAAGCGGGCGACGCCTCCACTGCCTGCCTTTATGCTCCGGCCGCGTCCGATAGCGCCGGAGTGCCGCCTTGTCCGCACCATCACCGCCTGCCTCGCTCCCGTCCGCCGCTTTCCGCGGCGGGCGGCGCAGGCTGCTGGCCGCCACGGCGGGCGCGCTGGCCGGTGGCTGGCTGGCCGCCCCGCCCCGCCCTGCGCGTGCCGGGGGGGATCCGCCTCCGCCTGAGGCACCGGGCGCCCGGCGGCACGACTGGACCTTCCGCGCGCAGGAGCGCCCGGCCCGGCTGCTGGGGCCGGACGGTCCCCTCTCGCGGGTCTGGAGCTACAGCGACGCCCTGCTGCCGGTGCTGCGCATCCGCCAGGGCGATGCCATCCGCGCCCGGCTGGAGAACGCGCTGCCGGAGCACACCAGCATCCACTGGCACGGCGTGCGCGTGCCGAACGCGATGGACGGGGTACAGT
This sequence comes from Roseomonas sp. TS2, assembly GCF_058833935.1. Taxonomy (NCBI): domain Bacteria; kingdom Pseudomonadati; phylum Pseudomonadota; class Alphaproteobacteria; order Acetobacterales; family Roseomonadaceae; genus Roseomonas; species Roseomonas sp. TS2. The sequence continues at coordinate 2,006 of NZ_JCACVY010000260.1, forward strand.
ACCTGACCCAGCCGCCGGTCGGGCCCGGCCAGTCCTTCACCTACGAATTCACCCCGCCCGACACGGGCACCTTCTTCCTGCACCCGCACTGCAACGAGCCGGGGCAGGTGGGGCGCGGCCTCGCCGCCACGCTGGTGGTGGAAGGCGACGAGCCGGAGCCGCCGGACGCCGATATCGTGCTGGCCTGCAAGGACTGGCGCCTGGCGGAGGATGGCACCTGGCTGCCCTTCGAGACGCCGCAGGGCGCCGGGCGCGCCGGCACCTTCGGCACGGTGCGGGCGGTGAACGGGCAGCGCGCCTTCGCCGCCACGGTGCCGGCGCATGGCGATATCCGCCTGCGCCTGCTGAACCTCGACGCCACCCGCACCCTGCTGGCACGGGTGGAGGGGGCGGCGGCGCAGGTCATCGCCATCGACGGCAATGCGGTCGAGCCCTTCGCGCTGGAGCAGTGGCGCTTCGGCCCGGCGATGCGGGTGGATCTCCGCGTGCGCGCCCCCGCCGCCGGCGCGGGCTTCACCCTGTTCGATGACTTCCCGCGCGAGCCCTGGCCGCTGGCCCGCTTCACCGCCGCCCCCTCGGCCCTGGCCGAGCGGCCCTTCGCGCCGCGCCCGCTGCGGGCCGCCCGCGTGCCGCGCGCCGACCTCGCCACGGCCGAGCGGCTGCCCTTCGCCTTCAGCGCCGCGCCTTTGGGCGCCACTCCGGGCAGCGTGGCCGGGCTGCCGGCGGACGATCCCTTCGCGCGGCTCCTGCTGGATTCGCTCTGCGTCGGCCGCAACACCTTCTGGGCGATCAACAAATCCACCTGGCCAGGCGGCGGGAACCGGCAGCTGCCGCCGCCCCTGGCGGAGCTGAAGGCGGGCCGCTCCTATGTCTTCGAGCTGCACAACACGACGCCGCACCCGCATCCCATCCACCTGCACGGACACACCTTCGAGGTGCTCTCGCTCTCCCGCCAGGCGCTGCCGCGCTTCCTGGCGGACACGGTGCTGCTGCTGCCGCGCGAGCGGGCCGAGATCGCCTTCGTGGCGGCGCCCGGCCGGTGGATGTTCCACTGCCATGTGCTGGAGCACCTGGAGACCGGCATGATGGGCTGGCTGCGCGTCACCTGAACCGGCGGAAACGAAGAGGGGGCACGGGGGGGAGTTCCTTCCCCCCCCCGCGCGCCGTCAGGCGGGGTCGCAGGCCTCGATGCGCGGCCCGGCGGCCTCGATCGCGGCCCCCGCCGCCAGCAGCAGGTCCTCCCGGTACCGCCCGGCGATGAGCTGCACCCCCACCGGGCTCGCCCCCGCGCTGCCCTGCGTGTTCCCGGTGGTGACGGTGAGGGCCGGCAGCCCCATCAGCGGCAGGCCGATCTGCACGAGCTGCGCCTCCGCCACCCGCTCGAAGGCTTCCGGCGACTGGACGTCCAGCAGATCGGGGAAGGGCAGCTCGGCGCAGACCGGCACCAGCAGCACCGGGTAGCTCTTCAGGAAGGTCTGCCACTGCCGCACGAAGCCGGCGCGCGCCTGCAGCACGTCCTGGAACTGGTGCAGGTCCGGCATCTGGGTGAGGCGCTCCATCTGCTGCAGCACGAAGCTGGCATCCGGGTCGCCCTCGCGCGCCACGGCGGCGTTGCCGCCGCGGCGGAACTCGGCCAGCCACAGCATCAGCTGCAGGCGCATCGGCTCGCGCAGCGGCGGGCAGGCGGTCTCGACGATGCTCCACCCCTGCGATTGCAGGCGCAGCGCCGCGTCGCGCAGCGCGGCCTCCACCTCCGGCGCGGTGTCCAGCCCCTCGGGGCGGACGCAGAGGGCGGCGCGCTTCGGCATGGCCGGCCCCTCGAAGGGCGCGGGCACCCACCAGGGGTCGCGCAGATCCTCGGCCGCCATCGCCTGGAAGGAGAGGCGGAGGTCGGCGATGCTGCGCGCCAGCGGGCCGGAGACGGCCATCAGCTGGGCGCCGATGGCGCGCTCGGGGCCGGAGGGGTTCCAGGCCGGGACGCGCCCCAGCGTCGGCCGCAGCCCGTGCACGCCGCAGGCATAGGCCGGGTAGCGGATGGAGCCGGCGATGTCCGTGCCATGGGCGATGGCGCCGATGCCGGCGGCCACCGCCGCCCCCGCGCCCCCCGAGGAGCCGCCCGGCGTCAGCGCCGGGTTGCGCGGATTCCTCGTGTGGCCGTGCAGGCTGTTGCGGGTGAACCAGCGCAGGCTGAAGGCCGGCGTGTTGGTGCGGCCGATGATGACCGCCCCGGCGCGCCGCAGGTTGGCCACCACCGGGTTGTCCTCGGCGGCGACGAGCTCCTGCTGGATGCGCAGGCCGTTGGTGGTGGCGAAGCCGGCCTGGTCCACATTCACCTTGATGGTGACGGGCACCCCGGCCAGCGGCCCCGCCGTCTCGCCGCGCGCCAGCGCCGCGTCCACCGCGTCGGCCGCGGCCAGGGCCTGCTCGGGCATCTCCTGCACCACGGCATTGATCCGCGGATTCGCCGCCGCCAGCCGCGCTAGCGCGTCCTGCGCCACCTCGCGCGCCGACACCTGGCGGGCCGCCACGCGGGCGGCGATCTCGCTCGCATCCAGGCGCCAAAGCTCACTCATGCTTGCCATCCCCGTCCTCAAGGCGGGGAAGTGTCGCCCCGGCGG
>NZ_JCACVY010000261.1:0-4542 GCF_058833935.1 Roseomonas sp. TS2
ACCTCCACGGGCGGCGGATCGGCCATTTCCACAGGCGGCGGCTCGGACATGGCGACAGGCGGCGGCTCCGCCGGCTGCACCATCGGCGGCGGCTCGGCCGCCACCGGCTCGGGGGGCGCCACGGCGGCCACCGGCGGCGGCTCGGCCATGGTGGGGGTGGGCGGCGGCGCCACGGCCTGCACCGGCTCCGCCACCTCCATGGCTTCGCTGGCCTCCGAGGCGGGGGCGCTGGGCATGCTCGCCACTTCCAGCACCGGCATGTCCAGCGCCGGCGGCTCCTGCGCCGGCATGCCGTAGAGCAGGAACACCGCCGCGCCGCCATGCAGCAGCGCCGAGGCGCCCCAGCCCAGGGCACGGCTGCCGCGCAGGCCGAGGCCGGGCGCGACACCCAAGGTCTGCGTTGTCATGCCATCAGCCTGTTCAGCGGGCGCGAATGGCGGGGCCGGGCTCCGCCTCGGCGATCAGCGAGACCTTGCTGATGCCGGCCTGGGTGATGCGGCCCATCACGCGCAGCACCTCGCCATAGGGCACGCTGCGGTCGCCGCGCACATAGACCGGAGCCTCGGGGTCCTCCTCGCGCAGCGTGGCAAGGCGGGCGGCCAGCTCGGCGGCCGGCACCTCCTCCTGGCGAAGGAAGACACGGCTATCGGCGGCCACGGTCAGCACCACGGGCGGGCGCTGGGCGGCGGCGCGCGGCGCTGCGGTCTTGGGCAGCTCGACCGGCACGCCCACCACCATCATCGGCGCCGCCACCATGAAGACGATGAGCAGCACCAGCATGACGTCCACCAGCGGCGTGACGTTCATGTCCGCCATCGGCAGCGGGCCGTCATCCTCGCCACCGCCATGGCTGGGTCCGGCGAAGGCCATGCCGGCTTACTCCGCCGCCGCGTGGCTGGCGTGGGCGGCCACCCGGCTGGGCGGGCGGCGGGAGAGGCCGGAGGCCAGATCGGCCGCCGCCGCCTGCCCGTCCTGCCGCAGCCGGCCGAGGCGGACCAGCAGGCGGTTGTAGGCCATGACGGCGGGAATGGCGGCGACAAGGCCGATGGCGGTGGCGAACAGCGCCTCGGCGATGCCGGGGGCCACCACGGCCAGGCTGGTGTCGTTGCTCTGCGCGATGTTGGCGAAGCTGTTCATGATGCCCCACACCGTGCCGAACAGGCCGATGAAGGGCGCCACCGCCCCGGTGGTGGCGAGGAAGGGCAGGCCCGGCTCCACCTTGCGCAGCTCGCCGCTCAGGGCGTGGCGCATGGCGTGCTCCATGCGGTGGCGGTACTCGAAGCGGCTCTCGCCCTCCTCCCGGCCATCGCGCCATTCGCGGGTGCCGGCGCGCAGCACGCGGGCGGCCAGCCCCTCGCCCTGCGGCGCCTGCGGGGCGGCCTGGCCACCCGGCGCGGCGGCGCCGACCAGCTTGCGCACCTCCCGCCCCAGCCGGCCCAGCAGCAGCGACTTCTCGACGATGATGGCCCAGCAGATCACGGAGGCGAGCACCAGCGCGATCATGACCGATTTGACCACCCAGTCCGCCATGAGGAACAGGCCGAGCATCGACATGTCGGCATGGCTCGCCGCATTGGCGATTTCCGGGAGGGCGGTGGCGGCGTCGGTCGGGTTCATCGCGACCTCCTCACTTCTCGAAGGAAACGCCGTCGACGCGCGACGACAGCGCGAGACGGGGCAGGCAGGCGGCGGCGGTCTCGGCCGCGCCGCAGGCCAGCAGATCGTTCAGCAGGAAGGCGCCGATGCCGTCGCAGGGCTGGGTGCTCAGGTCGAACACCCGCGCCATGGTCTTCTCGCGCGGCAGCGGGCCGACATCGAGGGAAAGGCGCTGCGCCACCACCCCATCCTTGCCGAAGATCAGCAGGTCGAGGCGCAGCGGATCGACCGGCTCGGCGCCGGGGTTGCGCAGCACCAGCCAGACGCGGCAGCCATTGGCGCCGGCGTTCTGGCGCGGCTCCAGCCGGTTCAGTTCCAGGCCGATGCGCTCCGCCGCGGGCGTGGCGCCGGGCACCGCCGCACCCTGGGCGGCTGCCGGCGAGGCCAGCGGCGCGGCGAGCAGCGCGGCCGTGGCGAGCCCCAGGGCGCCCAGTGTCTGGCGGATCGGCATGGTGGAATCATCCCTTCGCAACTGCGCTGGCTTATGCCGCCAATGAGAGGCGGTTGCAATGCGAATGACTCGCAATATTCCACAAAGATCCGGCACCACGCGCGCATGGGGGCGTGCCGGCCCCTCGGAGGGACCGTGGGACAAACCGAAAACCATGAAGGAAGGGGGGCTGGTGCCGACGCCCGGGATTGAACCGGGGACCTACTGATTACGAATCAGTTGCTCTACCGCTGAGCTACGTCGGCGTGCGGGCGCTCTCTAGCGCCCCTCGCCGGCCAGGGCAACCACCTTCCTGCATCTGCCGCGCCGGAAATGGAACCGCGCCTGTGGCAGCTCGATAATCCGTTATGGATCAGGCTTGAGGCCGCCTGCCGGGTGACGGAAGGGCGGCGCGGGGCAGGCTGCAGGCCAAGGCTCCCCCTTCCCCTCACCCTGCGCGGCGCCCGGACGGAGCGTGGCTGGCTCGGCGTGTCCCTGTCGGCGGAGACGGAAGGGGTGCGGGTTGGCGGCGGTGGAGCGCAGCGGCAAGAGCCGGCCTGTGCCCGGGCGACCCGGTCCTCAACGCGGAAGACGGGCCGGTGCCGAAGACGGGCCGGTGCAGGACAGCCAATCCCCTGCCCAGCTGGTGGTAAGGCAGGCGCCGGGCCCGGCGCTTCGCCTCACCATCCGGCGCAAGGATGATGTGTGGGACATGCAGGCAGTACTGGGCGAGCAGCCTGTCCAGGGCTGACGCCAGGCGCGCGGCACGCCAAGGGCCGGGGCGATCGCTCCCCCGGCCCCGCGCGATGGCCTCAGTGGACGAGGACGGGCAGCATCTCGTGCTGGAGGATCGCCGCCGTGGCGAGGCTGGCATCCGGCGCCGCGCCGATCTGCGTCCCGTCTGCCGCGTGGATCGCGACGGCCGGGTTTCCGTCCACCAGGACGGGCCGGATGTAGGCGATCTGTTCCGCACCGAAGCGCGCCCAGTCGGCCGGTGCCAGCTGACGCAGCGCGTCGGCGGCGGCGAAGGGGCGTGTCGGACCTTCCTTGTTCATCGCAGGAATCTCCTTTGGCCGTTCCCGGAATGGGACCCGGCGCGCGGCCGGCTTTGCCGCACCGCGTGTGAAACACCGACCGTTCCCGTTTCGGCCGTTCCCCGGCGGGCGGATGGCGACGCTGCCCCAGGCAGTCGTCGGCGCACCGCCCGGCCAGGGTGGGATAGGGAAAGAATGGCCGGTGGACGTGAAAGTTTAGGCGATGGAAGCCGAACCATCGTCAAGGGCGTTGCCATTGACGAGAGGACGGCCGCCCTGCGCGCCCCGCGTGCCGATGTGGATGGATTTCACCCGCACCTCCGGCTGCGGCCGCTTCAGGTCGATGTGCAGCAGGCCGTTATCCAGCCATGCACCTTCTACGTCGATACCCTCGGCCAGCACGAAGGCGCGCTGGAACTGGCGGGCGGCGATGCCACGGTGCAGGAAGACACGGCCCTCCACCTCCTCGCGCTGCTTGCCGCGGACCACCAGCTGGTTGTCCTCCTGCGTGAGCTGGAGGTCGTCCATGCTGAAGCCGGCGACGGCGAGGGTGATGCGGAGGCGGTTCTCACCGGTCTGCTCGATGTTGTAGGGCGGGTAGCCATCGGCGTTCTTTGCCACCCGGTCGAGCATCTGCTCCAGATGATCGAAGCCGAGGAACAGGGGTGAGCCGAAGAGCGACGAGCGGGACATGGGCCTGGAACTCCTCACGGTGAGCGAGCGTCTGGCAGAGCCCGAAGCACCCTGCCGTCGAGCCCATATTTTGGGCAGCGGTGCGGCGGATGCAAGACCCACCGCCAGCCTCAGAGATTGAAGCCCGGGAGCCGCAGGGCTAAAGCAGCGGCCTCATGTCCGACACCGACCTGCTGCCCATCCTCCTGGTGCCCGACGCGCGGCTGCGCGCCAAGGCCCGCCCCGTCGGCCCCGGCGACGCGGAGGCGGTGCGCGCCCTCGCGCCGCGCATGCTGGCCACCATGTACAAGGCGCCCGGCATCGGCCTCGCCGCGCCACAGATCGGCGAATTGCTGCGGCTCGTCGTCATCGACCTGCAGCCGGAAGACCAGCCGCAGCCCTATGTGATGGTGAACCCCGAGATCGTCGCCGCCAGCACCGGGCTGGCCGCGCGCGAGGAGGGCTGCCTCTCCCTGCCCAACCAGTATGCCGAGGTGACGCGCCCGGCCGAGGTGAAGGTGCGCTGGCAGGATCTCGACGGCAGCAGGCGGGAGATGCAGGCGGATGGCCTGCTCGCCACCTGCATCCAGCACGAGATCGACCACCTGAACGGCGTGCTGTTCGTCGACCACATCTCGGCGCTGAAGCGCAACATGCTGCTGCGCAAGCTGGCCAAGGAACTCAAGGGCCGGCAGCGGGACGGCGAATGAGCGGGACGCTCCGCCTCGCCTTCATGGGCAGCCCGGATTT
>NZ_JCACVY010000262.1:0-4536 GCF_058833935.1 Roseomonas sp. TS2
CATCGCCCCCGGGGCGGCCGGAACCGGCGGCGCGCAGGCGGCGGGCTCCCGGCACAGCACCCCGCCCGACCACAGCACCCCATGCAGCGTGCCCTGCCCACGCGACAGCAGGGCCCGCACCGCCGCCGAAGCCGGAGCGTGCTCGGCGCCAGAGAGCAGCCGCAGCAGCGCCGCCAGGGCGGAGGCCGCCACCGCGTCCCGCCCCAGCGCCGCCGCGTCCAGCCGCGCCCAGCCTTCCGGGGCCAGATGGAGAGCGCCGGCGAGGCGCTCCGCCACCGCCGCCTCCTGCTGCGCGCGGCGCCGGGCGAAGGCCGCCGCCGCCCCGGCCAGAGCGGCGACGCGCGTTCCGGTGCCATCCGGGTCCGCCAGGGCGGCGCGCAGGGCGACGCGCGTGAAGCGCGGATCGGCATTGGAGGGGTCGCGCAGCGGGGAGAGGCCCTCGCGCCGCAGCAGCGCCTCCAGCGCCACCGGGGGGAGGCCCAGCAGCGGGCGCAGGATCACCGCCGCCTCCGCCGCGCGCCAGGGCGCCATGCCGGCGAGGCCCGCCGCGCCGCTGCCGCGCAGGGCGCGGAACAGCACCGTCTCCGCCTGGTCCATGCGGTGCTGGCCGAGCAGCAGCCAGGGGCGGCCGAGCGCGCCGCAGCGCGCCAGCATCGCCGCGAGGCGGCCCGCCCTGGCGCGCTCCTGCAGGGCGGGGCCACGCGGCAGGCCCAGGGTCAGGATCTCGGAGGCAATGCCGCGCCCGGCCAGGGTGCGGGCCGTCCAGGCGGCCTCGGCCGCGCTCCCGTCGCGCAGCCCGTGATCGACGATGAGCGCCAGCGCGTCGCCACCACGCGCGGCGCAGAAGCGCGCGGCCAGCAGCGCCAGGGCCAGGGAATGCGGGCCGCCGGAGACGCCCACCGCCATCCGAGGCGCAGGGCCGAAAGGCCCGAGGGCGCCAAGCCGAGCTTCGAAATCCGGTGTGCCGGCGGCGCCCCCGCTTTCCAGGATCAGCGGCAGCCGCCGCGCTTGCGGGCCTCGGCGGCGCGGTCGGCGAGGCCGCCGGACAGGCGCGGGAACTCGCTGCGCAGGTCATCCAGCGTGGCGCAGGCCTCGCGCTTGGCGCCGAAGCCCAGGAAGGAATTGGCCAGGCCCAGCATCGCCTCCGGCGCACGGCCGCTGCTGCGGTTGCGGCGATAGGCGTCGTCGTAGGCCAGGGCGGCGTTCTGGAACTCCCGCTTGCCGAGCAGGGCATCGCCCAGGAGGATCTGGGCATCCTGCGCGCGGGCGGTGTTGCGGGCGGCGATCACCTCGCGCGCCGCGGCCTCGGCGGCGCCGTAGTCGCGGCGGGAAAGCGCCGTCTGGCCATCGGCCAGGGCGCGCTCGGCGGTGCGCGGCGTCGCGGCGGCGGGCGGCGCGGCCGGGGCGGGCTCGGCCTCGCTGCGCTGGGCCGGGCGCGCCGGGGCGGCGGCCGGGGCGCGGGCGCCCCCCTGCTCCAGCTGCTGCAGGCGGTAGTCCATGTCGCCCTGCAGCTTCTCCAGCGCCTGCTGGGTGGTGCGGACGCGGTATTCGGATTCCTGCACCTGCCCACGCAGCCGGCGCACCTCCTCCTCCAGCGCGCCCACCCGCTCCAGCATCTGGCTGAGCAGCTCGGGCGAGCCGCCGGCCACGCCGCCACGCCCCGCGGGCGGCGCCATTGGCACCGGCGCGGCATAGCCGCCACCGCCGCCGCTCCGCCGCATCATGTCCAGCTCCTGCCGCAGCTGCAGGATCTGGTTCTGCAACGCGATGCCCTCACGGCTCTCCATCTGCGCGGCGGCCGGCCCGGCGGCCAGCAGCATGGGGGGCAGCAGCAGCGGGGCCAGGAGCAGGAACTTGCGAAACATGGCCTTGTCCTTCCGGTAGCAGGGCAATGGTCGGCGGAACGAAAAACGGCGGCGCCCGCGCAGACGGGTGCCGCCGCTTCTCTCAGCCACCCGCGCCCGCGTCAACGCACCGCGTCAACACGGCCGCGCGTGGTCCATGCTCAGCGGACGACCGTCACCGCGCGGCGGTTCTGCGCCCAGGCGTCGGCCGAGGAGCCGAGCGCCGCCGGGCGATCCTTGCCGTAGGAGATCACGCTCAGGCGGCCGGAGGAGACGCCGTTCGCCACCAGCACGTCGCGCGCCGAGCTGGCGCGGCGCTGGCCGAGCGCCAGGTTGTACTCGCGGGTGCCGCGCTCGTCGGCATGACCCTCGACCACGACCTGCACCTGCGGGTACTGCGCCAGCCAGGCGGCCTGCCGCTCCAGCGTGGTGCGCTGGTCGGCGCGGACGCTGCTGCTGTCGGTGTCGAAGAAAACGCGGTCGCCGACATTGGCGACCAGGTCTTCCTGGCTGCCCGGGCGGATCTGCCCGGCACCCAGGCCGCCCATGCCGGCACCGCCGGCAGCGCCGGCGCCGGTGGCAGCGCCCGAAGTATCCTCGCTCGCGCAGGCGGCGAGAAGGGCGGCGGCGGCAAGAGCGCCAAGAAGCTTGGTCTGCATAATTTCGATTCCTGTGTCAGATCGAATTACGGCCGCGGTTACGCTGCGATTGAGGCGCGTTCAAGGCAGACAAACCGGCATGCCAGGAATGGTTGCCCTTCGGCAAACGCATCGCTCCTGGCATGGCGTCTATCAACCTTCGGTTACGAGGACAACAGCGGCGACCAGCTCGGATCGGTGGCGTCGGTGGGGGTGATCACCTGCCGCTCATTGAAGCCGGCGATGTCGATCATCGCCAGCCGCGCCGAGTAGCCGTTGCCGCGGGAATCGCGCGCCGGGCTCTCGCGGTAGAAGGTCAGCACCCGGCCGTTCGGCGCGAAGCTCGGCCCCTCCATGCCCCAGCCTTCGGAGAGGATGCGCTCGCCCGAGCCGTCGGGGCGCATCACGCCGATGCCGAAGCGGCCGCCGGAGATGCGGGTGAAGGCGATCAGGTCGCCGCGCGGCGACCAGACGGGGGTGGCGTAGCGGCCATTGCCGAAGGAGATGCGCCGCGCGCCGCCGCCATTGGCGTCCATCACGTAGAGCTGCTGGTCGCCGCCACGGTCGGAGTTGAAGACGATCTGGCTGCCATCCGGCGAGTAGCAGGGGGAGACATCCAGCCCGCCGCCGGAGGTGAGCTGCCGCTCCCGCCGCGAGCCGAGATCCACCACATAGATGTTGGCGTCGCCGCCGCGGGCGGAGGAGAGCACGACGTTGCGCCCGTCCGGGCTGAAGCGCGGCGAGAGGGTCATGCCCTGGAAGTTGCCCAGCACCTCCTGCCGGCCGCTGTCCAGGTTGAACAGGTAAACCCGCGGCTGGTTGTTGTTGTAGGACATGAAGGCGATCTGCCGCGCATTCGGGTGGAAGCGCGGGGTCAGGGCCTGGAAGCTGCCATCGGTCAGGAAGCGGTGGTTCTCGCCATCCTGGTCCATGATGGCGAGGCGGCGGGTGCGCCGGTCGCGCGGGCCGCTCTCGGCGATGTAGACGATGCGGGTGTCAAAATAGCCCTTCTCGCCCAGCATCCGCTCATAGATCACGTCGGAGATGACGTGGGCGATCTGCCGCCAGTTGGCGGCGGCGGCGGTGTAGGCGGTGCCCTGGAGCTGCTGCTCGGAATTCACCTCCCACAGCCGGAACTCGATGCGCGCGCGGTCGCCCTGCGGCTCGGCGCGGCCGGTGACGAGCGCCTGCGCGCCGATCACGCGCCAGTCCTGGAAGCGGGGCGCGCCGGCGGCGGCCTCCGGCGTCTGGATGTAGGCGGCGCGCTCCACCGGCCGGAACAGCCCGGAATTCTTCAGGTTGTTGGCGATGACGCGGGTGATGTTCTGGCCGAGCTGCTGCGCCGCCGGCGAGGAGCCGGCGAAGTCGGGCAGCGCGATCGGGATCGGGTCGGTGCGGGCGCGGGTGATGTCGATCACCTGGCCCCCGGCGGCGGTGCCGCCGGGGGCCGGGGCCTGCGCGCGGGCGCGCGAGGCGGCGCCGAGGATCGGCATGCCCACCAGCCCGCCCAGACCCATCAGGGCGAGGCGGCGGGACAGGGAAAGGTTCTGCTGGGTCATCGGACGAGGCCCCTCGGGTTGAATCGGAAGGTCGCGGCGTTCAGCGACGGGATCTTCTCGCGTGGCACGGGCAGCGGGCTGCATTTCTGGTCGAGCAACGCGCGGCGGGCGCTTTCGTATACGGCGCGCGCGCGGGGCTCGGACGGAACGCTGCCCGCCGGGCGCACATTGCGTATGACCCCGCCCGGGTCGATGTCCACCCGCAGCTCGACCACGATCTGGTCAAGATTGAGCATGCCGGCATCGACCGACCAGCATTCGCTGATCCGCTCCGAGACACCGCGCACCTCGCCCGCCGTCAGCAACGCGGCGCCGGAGGGCGCGCCGCCGCCGGCGGCCGGCGCCCCGCCCGAATTGGTGCGGGCGCGCGGCGGCTCGTTCTGCTGCTGCGCGGCGCGCAGCCGCTCCAGCGTGCTCAGCACGGACTGGCTGCGCTCGGCGGTGTTGCGCGTGGGCGGCGTCTGCCCGGTGCCCGGCTGGGTGGCGGGCTCGCGC
>NZ_JCACVY010000263.1:0-4506 GCF_058833935.1 Roseomonas sp. TS2
CCAGCCCAGCACGGGCGAGGCGGTGAACAGATCCGCCACCATCAGCCCCAGCCAGAGGCCGAAGCTGCCCAGCACCAGCAGCCCCGCCGCCAGCCCCACCGTGCCGAGCGAGGCCAGCCAGCCGGCGCCCGCCAGCGGCCCAGGCCCTTGCAACGCCACCGGCTCGCCATGGCGGACCAGCCCGCCCTCGGCCGGCGGCAGCAGGGCGGGGCCGAGATCGCCGGCCAGCACGGGCTCCGGCGCTCGGGTGGCGGTGCGCGGGCGCTCGGGCTCGTCGGCCCAGCCGGGGCCGGCGTTCACCGGGGGCCTCGCGGGGTGGGGCGGTCCGGGATAGTGCGGTCCGGGATAGTGCGGTCCGGGCGGGTCACAGCGCATCCTCCAGGAGCCAGGCGATCAGCCGGTCCATCTCCAGGTGTGGCAGCCCTTCCCGGCCGTCCGGGTCGATCACCGGCGGGCGGAACACGGGCAGCTCGAAATAGGGCCGGCGCCAGAACGCATCGTCGGGAGCCGGCGGTTGCGGCGGGATCTGGCCGGGGCGGAAGGGCCGCCGCCGCGTCTCGCCCATCGGCACGCCCTGCACCACCGGCGCGCCGCCGGGAGCGGGCTCGCCCTCCTCCGTGCAGCGCAGCGCGGCGATCGCGGCATGGATCATGGCCGGGCCGCCGGCATGGCCGTGCGTGCCTACCATGCCGCGGAACAGCGAGAGGAAATCGCCACGCTGCGCCTGCGGCACGTAGTCCGCCTTGGTGGCGACGAAGGCCACGCGCCGCAGCGTGCGCAGCCCCAGCCAGCGGGAGCGCGAGCGGGCATCGTAGGCGCGGGCGATCTGCGCCACCGCCTGCCGGGCGTCGGTGAAGGCGCCCTCGCCCGCGCAGAGCGCGCCCAGCGCGTCGACCAGCACCACCTGCCGGTCGAAGCGGGCGAACCAGGGGTCGAAATAGCTGCGCCGCATATCGTCGCGATAGGCGTCGAACCGCTCGGCCAGGGCGGCGCGCAGGCTGCCCGCGGCCGGGCTGCCCTGGCCGGGGAGCGGGAAGAACCACATCATCGGGCTCTCGCCCTTGGGGCCAGGCACCAGGAAGCGGCCCGGCTGCAGCCAGCGCAGCCCGTGCCGGTCGCGCGCCGCCGCCAGCAGGTCGCGGTAGAGCAGGAAGCCGCGCTTGGCCACGGCATCGTCGGCCGGGGCGTTGCGGTCCAGCCCGGCCAGGAAGGACAGGAAATCCCCGGCCAGGGCGGCGCGCGGCGGCTGGCGCAGCTGCGCCAGCGTGGCGGCCGACCATTCCTCGTAGCTCTGCTCCAGCAGCGGCAGGTCGAGCAGCCACTCGCCGGGATAGTCCAGGATCTCCAGCCGCACCCGCCGCGCCGGCAGCCAGCGGCCCCAGTCGCCGGGGCGCTCCACCACCAGGGTCAGGGTGGCGCTGGCCAGGTCGCTGGTGCGGGGCGGCCAGTGCGGCGTGGCGCCGGCCAGGTCGCGCAGCTTGTCGGCGGCGTCGAACCAGTCCAGCGCCTGGGTGCCGGCCGGCTCCAGCCGCACCGCCTGGATGCGGCGCCCCTCCTCCGCCATGCGGCGGCGCAGCGCCGGCAGCGTGTCCCGCCCCCGCCCCAGCGCCAGCAGGTTGGCGATGAGGGAGGTGATGAACACCGTCTTGCCGGAGCGGCTGAGGCCGGTGATGGCGATGCGCAGCGTCGTCTCGTTGAGCGCCCGTTCCGCCTCGCTGGTGAGCCGGGCCAGTCCCTCGCCCAGCAGACCCAATCCTGCCGCCATCCGCCTCCGCCTTGTCTGTCAGCGCCCCATGTAGGGAGGCGGGCCGGGGGAATGAATTCCCCGGGCCTGCTTCTTTTGGCCCCTCAGAACACCTTACGGAAGAAGTGCCGGGTATGGCCCACCGGGTTGTCCGGCACATGGCCGAACTCGGTGTAGCCCTGCTTGATGTAGAAGGCAGGGGCCTGGAAGCTGTAGCTGTCGAGCCAGGCGCCGACGCAGCCGCGCGCCTTCGCCTCCGCCTCCGCCCGCGCGATCAGCTCGGCGCCGAGGCCGCCGCGGCGCAGATCCTCGGGCAGCCAGAACAGCTCGATGAACAGCCACTTCTTGTCCGTGCGGCCGGTCAGGCCGCCGCGGACGGCGCCGGTCTGCGGGTCGCGCACCAGCACCGAGAGCGGGCGGCGGCCGGACGGCCCCACCGCCGCCTCGTTGAAGGCGATGATGCCCTTCAGCACCACGTCCTCCGCATCGGCGTCCGGCGCGTCGCTGACCTCGATCGCCGGCAGCACCGTGCTCACGCCGCCACCTCGAACAGGCCCTCGACCTCCACCGCCGCGTCCATCGGCAGGGAGGGCACGCCGATGGTGCTGCGCGCATGCCGCCCCGCCTCGCCGAACACCGCCACGGCGAGGTCCGAGGCGCCGTTCATCACCTGGGCGTGCTGGGTGAAGGCGGGGGCGCAGGCGATGAAGCCGCCGAGGCGCGCCACCCGCGTCACCCGGTCGAGGTCGCCCACCGCCGCCCTGAGCTGCGCCAGCACGTTCACCAGGCAGAGCTGCGCCGCCTGCTGCCCGGTCTCGATGTCGATCACCTCGCCGAGCTTGCCGGTGAAGGCCACCTTGCCCTCGCGCATCGGCACCTGGCCGGAGACAACGACCAGCGTGCCGCCCGAGACGATGGTGAAGGGCACGTAGTTGGCGACCGGCGCGGCCGGCACGGGCAGGGTGATGCCAAGCTCGGCGAGGCGCGCCTCGATGCGTCCGGCCATGGGACGTCTCCTTGTGTTCGGTGGCTATTGGGTGTCGGCGGGAATGGCGGAAAAGGGGAAGGCGCCGCTCAGCCCACCAGGCGGAGGGTGCGGCGGCGCGCGGCGGGCGAGGGCTGCGCCGGCAGGTCGAGCGGCAGCAGCGGGCCACGGTCGCCCGGCGTGCCGGTGGCCTCCACCGCGCATTCCTCGAGCGAGGGGTCGGGCCAGAGGCGCCGCGCCGCCTCGCCGCCGAGATGGGCGATGGCCAGCCGGCGGAAGGCCCAGTCCAGCACCGAGGTGGCGCAGAGGATCTCGGGGTCGCCCTCCACCGCGCCGGCGGGGCCGAAGCGGGTGTAGGCGAAGCTGCCGACATAGTCGGAGAGCGGCACGCCACGGGCGAGGCCGATGTTCACCGCCTGGATGAAGCCTTCCAGCAGCCCGCGGAAGCCGCTGCCCTCCTTGCCGCCGGCGGTGAGCCCGACCTCGGCCAGCCCGCCCGTGGCCGACTGCGTGGCGCGCAGCGTGACCCGGTGGCCGCCGACGACGACGCGCCAGACCTGCCCGTGCAGGCCAGTGCCGGGGGCGGCGCCAGGGGCGATGGCGGGGCGCGGCGGCGGCCGGGCCGGCAGCGGCCGGGCCGCCGGCACCGGGCTGGCGGCGTGCAGATAGGGGCGGATGGCGGCGTCCATCGCCTCCCGTGCCGAGTCGGGCACCGGGGCCAGCAGGGCCAGGGCGCGCTCCCCCTGCAGGGCGAGGGCGCGGCGCGCGGCCAGGGTGGGCTGCTCCACCACCCGGCCGGCCTCGTCATGCGCCAGGCGGGTGGCGCCCTGGGCGGGGGCGAGGCCGCCCGTCTCAGCGCCGAGCAGCGCCTCCACCGCATCCGGCACGGTGAGGGCGAAGCAGCCGGCGTGGCGCAGCCCCTGGGTGGCGCCGGCGGCATCCAGCGCGCGGCGGGCGGCGGCGGCGAGGCCGGGCACGGCGCAGCCGGCGGGCGGCGCCGGCCACAGCAGCGCGGCGGGCTCGCGCGCGCCCAGATGCTCGGCCAGGGCGGCGCTGGCCTGCTCGGCGGCGCCGCGCGTCAGGGCGGAGAGGCAGGTGCCGACCTCGCGCGCCGCGGCCGAGTCGTAGGCCAGGCCCAGCGCCGCCAGCAGCCCGGCGAGATCGGCGAAGCCGACGCGCAGCCGCGTGGCCTTGCCGCCCGTGGCCACTTCCAGCGCGCGCACCGCGGTGCCCACGGCGGCCGCGTAGGCGGCATGGTCGAAGCCGCCGGCCTCGTCGAGGAAGGCGGGCAGGTTGAGCACGAAGCGCGGCTCGGCGCGGGTGTCGTTGCGCCACAGGCTGGCGCCGGGGGCGCCGCGCCGGGCCAGCAGCAGGGCGCGCAGCTCCCGCGCCAGGGCCTCGGCCTCCGCCGCGTCCAGCAGCTTCGGCGCCACGGCGCGGGCGGCGAGGCGGCCGATCCATTCCTCGGCCAGGGCGGGCAGCGAGACGGGGCCGGTGCCGGGGGCCAGCGCCGCCAGCGCCTCGGCCGCCGCATCCTCCCAGCTCGCGGGCAGGGCGACGGGGCGCGGCGCGGAATCGGGGTCCGCCGCCGCGCGCAGGCGCCGCAGCGCGAGACCGCTCCAGGAAGTGTTGGCCCAGGGAGTGCCAGGAACCCGTGCCGTGATCCGTGCCATGCGTCCAGGCTACCGCTGCCCCGCCCCACACGGAAGCCGCATCTGGTGGTAATTGCGCAAACAGCCGGCCAATATCCTGCTCCGCCGGCGTTGAAGGGTGCCCC
>NZ_JCACVY010000264.1:0-4475 GCF_058833935.1 Roseomonas sp. TS2
CCGCGAGCATGCAGGCCGAGCCCGGGCCGGCGCGGACCCTGGCCGCCCAGCGCCTGCGGCAGCGGCTGGAGGAGGCCGCCCGCGCGCCCGCCCCCGCCGACCCCTGGGCCGCGCTGCTGCGCGAAGGGCTGGTGGAGCGGCTGCGCGAGCTGGTGGAGCAGTGGCGCCAGACCCTGCTGCTGACCGAGCGGCTGCTGGCCGTGCAGCCGGCCGAGGCCGCCCCCGCCCCCGAGCGCCGCGTGCCCGGCCATGTGGACCCGGTGCTGGCCGCCTTCTCCGGCCTCGCCGCCGGCGGCGCGGTGCTGCTGGGCGGGGCCATCTGGGTCGGCACCGGCTGGGCGCATGGCGCCAGCCTGGCGATGATGGGCGCCGTCGCCCTCTGCATCTTCGCCCAGCTCGACGACCCGGCGCCGGCGCTGCGCCTGTTCATCCTCGGCGCCGCCGCGGCGGTGCTGATCGCCGGCCTCTACCAGTTCGCCATCCTGCCGCGCATCGACGGCTTCCCGCTGCTGATCCTGGTGCTGGCGCCGCTCTACCTGCCGGCCGGCGCGCTGATGGCGCAGCCGGCGATGATGGCGCCGGCGCTGGCCGTGGCCGCCACCGTGCCGGCGGTGCTCAACCTGCAGGAGACCTACAGCGCCGATTTCGCCAGCTATGCCGATGGCGGGCTGGCGACGCTGGGCGGGCTGGCGCTGGCGCTGGTCATCACCCGGGTGGCGCGCGCCTTCGGCGTGGCCTGGCGGGTGCGCCGCCTGGCGGGGGCCGACCGGCGGGACCTCGCCCGGCTGGCGGAGGGGCGCAGCGCCGCCGACCTCCGCCGCATCCTCGCCGTCATGCTCGACCGGTTCGAGGCGCTGGCGGCGCGGCTCGGCGCCGTCGATGCCCGCGCCGTGCCGGTCTCCGAGCTGGCCGACCTGCGCGCGGCGCTGAACCTGCTGCGGCTGCGCGAGGCGCGCGCCAGCCTGCCCGCCGCCCCCGGCGCGGCGCTGGACGCCACCTTCGCCGCCATCGCCGCCGAGGCGCGCGGCGCCCTGCCCCGCGCGTCGCTGCTGCAGCGGCTGGACGCGGCGCTGGCCGCCTGCGCCGCCGAGCCCGGCCGCGCGGCGCGGCGCGCGGCGGTCTCGCTCTCCGGCCTGCGCCTCGCCCTCTTCCCCGGGGCGCCACCTCCGGCCCTGTCAGCCCCGGCGCCGCAACACGGGAGCCTGCCCGCATGATCGCGGAGATCGACCTCTACGGCATCTACCTGCCGGCGCTGCTGGTCTGGGCGGCGCTGGCGCTGCCGGCCTTCGCCCTGCTGCGCGCCCTGCTGCGCCGCGCCGGCCTGTACCGGCTGGTCTGGCACCCGCCGCTCTTCGACCTCGCCCTCTACATCCTCACCCTCGGCGGCGTCGCCGCCCTCACGGAGTCGCTGCTGTCATGAAGCCCCTGCTGGCGCGCGCCGCGCGCATCCTGCTCACCCTGGCGCTGGCCGGCGCCGCCGGGCTGATGGGCTGGCAGCTCTGGCGCTACTACATGGAATCGCCCTGGACGCGGGATGGCCGCGTGCGGGCCGACATCATCGGCATCGCGCCCGACGTCTCCGGCTTCGTGGCCGAGGTGCTGGTGGCCGACAATGCGGCGGTGCGGCAGGGCCAGCCCCTGCTGCGGCTGGACCAGTCCCGCTTCGCCCTCGCCCTGCAGCAGGCCGAGGCAGTGGTGGCCAGCCGCGCCGCCACGCTGGAGCGCGCCCGCCGCGACGAGCGCCGCTACGACCGCCTCACCGAGGGCGTCGTCTCCATCCAGCGGCAGGACCAGGCGCATTCCGAGGCGGCCACCGCCGCCGCCGCGCTGCAGGAGGCCGAGGCGCAGCGCGACCTCGCCCGGCTGAACCTGGAGCGCACCGAGATCCGCGCGCCCACGGGCGGCACCATCACCAACCTGACGCTGCGGCCCGGCGCCTATGTCGCCGCCGGCAGCGCGGTGATGGCGCTGGTCGATGCCGGCAGCCTGCATGTGCAGGGCTATTTCGAGGAGACAAAGCTCGGCCGCATCCACCCCGGCGACCCGGCGCGGGTGGTGCTGATGGGCGATGCGCGCCCCCTCTCCGGCCGGGTGGAGAGCATCGCCGGCGGCATCGCGGACCGCGAGCAGGCGGGCGGGCTGGTGGCCAACGTCAACCCCACCTTCTCCTGGGTGCGGCTGGCGCAGCGCGTGCCGGTGCGCATCGCTCTGGAGGAGATCCCGGAGGGGATGCGGCTGATCCCGGGGCGGACGGCCACGGTGACGGTCATGCCGGGCGGCGTGGCGCCCTCCCTGCTGCGGCCCTGAGGCCGGTCAGGGCGGGGCGGCGCGTCCCGCCGCACCCGGCGCCCTGGCCGCATGGGCATGGGCCAGCGCCGCCAGCACGCGCCGCGCGGCCTCCTCCGGCGCCAGCCCGGCATTGTCCAGCGTCACGTCGCTGAAGAGGCGGCGGTGGTAGCCCTCGGCATACATGGCGCGGATGCGGGCCTGCTCCGCCGCATCCGGCACCCGGCCGCCGCGCGGGCCCAGCGCCACCTCCAGCGGCGGCGCCAGCGTCACCACCGAGAGGGTGGCGCCGCGCGCTACGCAGGCGGTGCGCAGGCGGCGGTAGCCCGCCTCGTCCAGCGGGTAGGCGGAGACCAGGCAGGGGGCTGCGCTTTCGCGGATCTGCCGCAGGATGCGGCCCAGCGCCCCCGCCCAGCGCTGCTCGGGCGGCAGCTCCGCCGGCAGCCCGTGCTCGTCGCCCTCGATGAAGCCCGCGCCCGGGATCAGCGCCGCCAGCGCCCGGCCCACGCTCGACTTGCCGCTGTTGATGGCGCCGTTCAGGTGGATCACCCGCAGCGGCGCCTCCGGCGCGGCGGCACCGGCCAGCAGGGCGCGGCGGGCCAGCAGCCAGCCCAGCAGCCCGGCCACCCCGGCCAGCACCACGCCGCCGGCCACCGTCTCCTCGGCGGCGGGCAGCAGGGCCAGCAGCCAGGCCGGGCCGTGTTCCGGCAGGAACTCGACGGAGGGCGGCAGGAGCAGCCGGCCGAGCGCGTACTCGGCGGGCAGCAGCACGGCATGGGTGAGCGGGTTGCCGAGCGCGAGGCAGGCGGCGGCGGCCACGGGAAGACTGCCGCGCAGCAGCAGCGCGAAGCCGGCGGCGAAGAGGAGATGCAGCCCGAAGGCCGGAAGCATGGCGGCGGCGGCGCCGGCCGCCAGGCCGCGGGCAACCCTGCGGGCGCCGCCGGGCGAGGCCAGAAGCCCCGCCCATCTCTCCCGCAGCGCCCGCATCATGCCCGGCGACTCATGCGGCGGGAGACCCTGCCCTCAGACCTTCTCGACCTGGGCGTATTCCAGCTCGACCGGCGTGGCGCGGCCGAAGATGGATACGGAGACCTTCACGCGGCCGCGCTCCTCGTCCACCTCCTCCACCGTGCCGTTGAAGCTGGTGAAGGGGCCGTCGGCGACGCGCACCTGCTCGCCCACCTCGAAGACGATGGCGGGGCGCTTGGGCTTGTCCACGCCCTCCTGCACCTGCTGCACGATGCGCAGCGCCTCGGCCTCGGAGATCGGGCTCGGCTTGTTGCGGGCGCCGAGGAAGCCGGTGACCTTCGGCGTGTCCTTCACCAGGTGCCACGCCTCGTCGGTCATCTGCATCTTCACCAGCACGTAGCCGGGGAAGAACTTGCGCTCGGAATTGACCTTCTGGCCGCGGCGCACCTCGGTCACCTCCTCGGAGGGAACCAGGATGTCGCCGAACTTCTCGGCCAGCCCCTTCTGCGCCGCCTGCTCCTTGATCTGCTGGGCGATCTTCTTCTCGAAACCCGAGTAGACGTGGACGACGTACCACCTCATTTCGGCCATGGAACCCCTCCCGTCCTTATCAGGCGCCAAAGCCGAACAGCAGGCTCACCAGGAACTGGATGAGCTTGTCCGTCAGCAGGAAGAACACCGCGGCCAGGGCCGAAAGCGCCAGCACCAGCCCGGTGGTGATCAACGTCTCCTTGCGCGTCGGCCAGGTGACCCGGGCCACCTCCTGCCGCACGTCGCGGATGAACAGCACAGGATCGAGCTTCGCCAAAATCGCAACCCTAATGGTTCAAGGGAGACACGCTTCGCGGGCGGCATCCGGACCGGAGCCACCCCGCAAGACCCGGCCCCCCCGGCGGGAGGCGGCCCATGCAGAACGTGGGCGGTGCTGGCAGGGGCGGAGGGTCTCGAACCCCCAACCTCCGGTTTTGGAGACCGGCGCTCTAGCCAATTGAGCTACGCCCCTGCGCGGCGCCATCGCTGCGCGAGGAGGCGTCTATAGGTCAAGGCGGCGGCGCTGTCGAGAGGGTCGGGCGGGGTTGAAACCGCCAATGGGGCGGGATTCCGCTCCGCCCGGGAAAGGCCCCGGGCGGGGCGGGCGCAGGAGGCGGCGGGCACAAAAAAACGGGCCGCCCCGAGGGGCGGCCCGCTGGCGGCCGGCCGGCGAACCGGCGGCCGCGCGT
>NZ_JCACVY010000265.1:0-4409 GCF_058833935.1 Roseomonas sp. TS2
GCGGATCGTCTCGATCGCCGCCTGCACCCGCGCCTCGGTGAGGTTGCCGAAGCCGCCCGAGAGCACCTCCGGCGTGCGGATGAAGCCGAAATTGGCCATCATGCGCGCCTTCTCCAGCTCCTTCGGCGCGGTCGGGTCGCGCTGGGCCAGGGTGGCGATGGCGGCGTCCGGGTCCTTCCAGGCCGCCGCATGGCCGCGCGCGATGGCGCGGATCATGCCCGTCACCAGCTTCGGGTTGGCCTCGGCATAGGGGCGCTTGACCAGCAGCGCGGTGGAGAGCAGCGCCACGCCCGCGTCGGAATAGCGCAGCGAGACGATGTCGCCCTCCGGCACGCGCAGGCTGCGCAGGCTGAACACGCCGGAGACCTCGAAGCCGGTGATGGCATCCGTCTCGCCGCGCACCAGCATCGGCTCGCGCAGCTGCGGCGTCACCGTCAGCCAGTTGATCTTGCTGGAGTCGATGCCGGCGGCCTTGGCCAGGGCGGGGAAGAGCTGGCGGGCGGAATCCGTCTCCGGCGCCGCCACCTTGCGGCCTTCCAGCTGCTTCAGGGTGGTGATGCCGCTCTTCTTCAGCGTCATCACCGCCAGCGGGCTGCCCTGCTGGATCACCATGGGGGCGATGATGTCGCTGCCCTGGGTGGTCAGGCGCAGGCGGATGGCCGGCGAGAGGTCGGCGATGCCGAACTCGTAGGCCCCGGTGCTGACCTTCACCGGCGTGTCGCCCGAGCCGAAGCCGCGGTCGATGGTGATGGCGATGCCTTCCTCGCGGAAGAAGCCGCGCTCGGCGGCGAGCAGGAAGGGCGCCTGCGGGCCCTGGAAGGCCCAGTCCAGGCAGAACTTCACCGGCGTCAGCGCGGCCTGCCCGCGTGCGAGGTGGGGCATGGCGAGCAGCGTGCCGGCGGTGCCGAGCATCAGGCCGCGACGGGTGGCGAGCATGGAAAGTCTCCCGGTCGGCGCCGGCGCGCGGATGCGCGGCCGGCGGATGCGCGGCATGTAGCAACCGCGGTGCCGGGCGGGGAAGCGCCGTCTCGGGCCTTCCTCATGGCCCGGGCCGGCGGGGAGGCCGCCTTGAGGACGCCGCCGCCCCGGTCTGCGCGCCCCCGGGTGCCGCGCATGAAAGGGTGCCGCGCATGAAAAAGGGGCGCGGCCTGCGCCGCGCCCCCGTCATGGCCTTGCCTGGTCCGCGCCGGCTCAGCCGGTCTGCTGGATCGCCGAAAGCTTCCAGCTTCCCGCCGGGCCGCGCACGAAGGTCCACAGCTCGGTGGCGGTGTCGCGGCGGTCCGGGTCGCCCTCCACCACGCGGCCCTGCGCGTCGTAGGTCACGTCGACCAGGCTGAAGCGCATGGCGACGGTGGCGTATTCGGAGTCGCCCTCCCGCCAGGCCTCGGCGAGATCACCCTGCTCCAGCCGCGGGTCGCGCGTCTCGTTGCGCCAGCCGCGCGCCTCCAGGTCGCGCCAGTCCTTGCTGAAGAAGCCCATCATCTCGGGCGTCGTCAGCCGCGACAGGGCCGCCGGGTCGCGGCGAGACCACGCCTCGTTCACCGCGCGCAGCAGGCCCTCGAAGGCCTGGAAGTCGGACTGCGCCAGCTGCACCGGGGTTGCCGCCGGGGCCGCCGGCCGGGCACCGCCCATTCCGCCACTGGCCATGCCACCGCCGAGACCGCCCATGCCCATCGGCCGCGCGGCGGGCTGCGCCTCGCGGTGGAGCGGGCCGGGGCGCGGGCCGCCGGCCATGGCGGGCTGGTTGCGGTTGCGGAAGAAGCGGATCGCGAAGCGCACCAGCAGCACGATCAGGCCGATCTGCAGCAGCAGGCCCAGGATGCTGCCGATGCCGCCGAAGCCGCCAAACAGGCCGTTGCCGAACAGCAGGCCGCCAATGCCCATGCCGATCAGCCCGCCCATCAGCGCGCCGCCGAAGCCGCCGCCGAACATGCCGCCGCGCGTAGCGGTGGCGGCGCCGGGGGCGGCCGCGTTCGGCCGGGCCTGCTGGCCGGGCTGGGTCATGGTGCGGTCCATCGGCCGCGCCGCGTCGGGCGCCGTGCGGGTGACGGGCGGCGGCGCGAAGGTGCGGCTGCCGCGGCTGCCGAAGCTGGAGCGGCCGCCCGGGCGGGCCTCCGCCAGGGCCGGGCCGAGCACCAGGGCAAAAGCGGCAAGGGCGGCCAGGAACCTGGCTCTTCCGTGCATAGGGGTGTTCCTCCGGGAATCTTTCATCGGCCCATCATATAGGCATTAACGCGCCGTAATCCATGCTGGCCGGCGCCGCCACGAAGGCCTAAACCGCCGGCCGGCACCGGCGTTGCAGGCGCCCCCCGGCTGCTCCATGGCGGCCTCGCGCTGCAGGCCGCCCGGCGTGCCGCCCCCCTCCCGCCTGAGCCGCGCGAGGCTGGCCAAACGCCGCCCGATGCCGCAGAAGGCGCGCCCATGAAGAATGAGGCTGGCATGGCGAAGGCAGTGCGTCGCCTGTGGTGGCGGGTGGAAGGCGGGGTGGTGCGCGGCCTGCTGGCCCTGGCGCGGGCGCTGGGCCCGCGGCGCGCCTCGGCGCTGGGCGGCGCGGTGGCGCGCGGGCTGGGGCCGTGGCTGCCGGTCTCGCGCGTCGGGCGGCGCAACCTGGCGCTGGCCTTCCCGCAGAGCGATGCCGCCTGGCGGGAGCGCGTGCTGCGCGGTGCCTGGGACAATCTCGGCCGCACCGCGCTGGAGCTGCCGCACCTCGCCGGCCTGCGCCGGACGGAGGGCGGCCCCGGCTGGGAGGTGGTCGGCGCCGAGCATCTCCCCGCCGGCGAGACGCGGGTCATCTTCGTCTCGGCGCATCTGGCCAACTGGGAGGTGCTGCCGCTGGCGGCGCATGCGGTGGGGCTGCGCATGGCCAGCCTCTACCGCGCGCCGGACAACCCGCATGTCGACGCCGCGCTGCGCCAGATGCGCGAGGGCGGCGTGGAGCTGCCGCTGTTCCCCAAGGGCTCGAAGGGGGCGCGGCTGGCGCTGCGGCATCTGGCGGCGGGCCACGCGCTGGGGCTGCTGGTGGACCAGAAGCTGAACGAGGGGCTGGAACTGCCCTTCCTCGGCCACCCGGCGATGACCGCGCCGGCCCCGGCCGAGATGGCGCTGCGCTTCCGCTGCCCGCTGATCCCGGTGCATGTCGAGCGGGCCGGGCCGGGCCGCTTCCGGGTGGTGGTCGAGCCGCCGCTGCCGCTGCCGCAGACGGGCGACCACCATGCCGATGTGCGCACCACCATGCTGGCGGTGAATGCGCGGATCGAGGCCTGGGTGCGGGCCCGGCCGGAGGAGTGGCTCTGGCTGCACCGCCGCTTCCCGGCGCGCTACTACAGGGCGGAGGCCGCGCCCCCGGGCTGATGAGTGGCCCGCCTGCCTGCCGCCGGGCGCCTCAGCCCACCACCAGCATGGCGCCGGCGGCGTAGAGCTTCTCGCGCAGGCCCGGCAGCGGCGCCAGGATGACAACCCCGGGCGACGCCTCCCGCCACAGCGTGGCGCCGGCGCTGCGCAGGGCGTCGCCGGTGGCGACGCTGCTGTCGAACAGGGCGATCAGCGGCGCCTCGATCGAGCCGGCGCGGCGGAGGTTCTCCGGTGAGGGGGCGGGGCGGGGGAGAAATTCGGAAAGGATCGACATGCGCTCGCCAATGCCTCCCCGACCCTTACCGGGTGATGAAAGCGTTACTGCAATTTGGTGGATTATCGCGAAAAATGCTGCCGGGGTGTTGCCGCCTCTCAGGCGGGAGGCAGCAGCGGCTGCGGGTCCAGCGCCGTGGCGAACCAGTGCAGCCCCAGATGCAGGTGCGGCCCGGTGACGCGGCCGGTGGCGCCGATCGCGCCCAGGCGCTGGCCGCGCGCCAGCATCGCCCCCTCCCGCACATCCATGGCCGAGAGGTGGGCGTAGAGGCTGACCACGCCGTGGCCATGGTCCACCAGCACGGTGTTGCCGGTGAAGTAGAGATCCTCGGCCAGCAGCACGCGGCCGGGGGCCATGGTGGCGCAGGGCGTGCCGGTGGGGGCGGCGATGTCGAGCCCCAGATGCGGGGCGCGCGGCTCGCCGTTCAGGATGCGCTGGCTGCCATACACGCCGCTGATGCGGCCATGCGCCGGCCAGTCGAACCCTTCGGCGAAATGGGGCAGGTCGCTGTCCACCTTGCGCAGGGCGGCGATGCGCTCGCGCTCGCGGGTGATGCGGGCCATCTGCTGCGCGTTGGGGCTGACCATGGCGCCGGGCAGGCCGTTGATGCGCTGCACGTCCCATTCGCGCCTCGCCACGGCGAGGCTGCGGCGCTCCGTCTGGCCGCCGGGAGCGGTCACCACCAGCTCGGCGGCGGGCGCCGCGTCGCGGCTGAAGCCCAGGGCGAAGCGGCCATCGGGCGCCACCGAGACGGCGCGGCCATCCAGCGTCACGCGGCTGCCGG
>NZ_JCACVY010000266.1:0-4374 GCF_058833935.1 Roseomonas sp. TS2
GGCCTGCTCCGCCGGCCGGGTGGCCGACCAGAGCAGCCCCAGAACCAGCGCCGAGATGCCGCCCGCCGCGATGGTGGCCAGCACGTGGCGCCAGCCGCCGCGCTCCGCGGGCCGCGCCTGTTGCTGCTGCTCGGCCATGCTGCCGCTTCCTTCCGCCTGCGCCCGGGCATGGCGGGCCCTGCACGGCGGACCCTGCACGGCCCGGCCGCGCCAAACGGCCACCATGTCCTGATCTGTGAGGAAAGGTGAAGGGCAAGGGCGCGTGACCTCGCCGCCCTGTGATGCGCGGCGTGAGACGCGCAGGGGGAGGGGCGCGGCCCCTCCCCTCCGGCTTCAGCGCCGGATGGCGGCGTGCCCGGCGAAGCAGGCCATGTCCAGGATCTGGTTGACGCTGCTGCCCATGTTGATGATCTGCACCGGCTGCGAGAGCCCCACCATCAGCGGCCCGATGGTGGTGGCGCTGGTCAGGTGCGGCACCGCCTTGGTCAGGATGTGGGCGGCGTGCAGCCCGGGCATCACCAGCACGTTGGCCGGGCCGGCGAGGCGGCAGAACGGGTAGAGCGCCCGCAGCTGCGGGTTCAGCGCCACGTCGGCCGCCATCTCGCCATCGTACTCGAAGTCGGTCTCCTGCGCGTCCAGCAGCTTCACCGCCTCGCGCACCGGGCCGGTGATGGTGCCGCCCGGGTCGCCGAAGGTGGAGAAGGAGAGGAAGGCCACGCGCGGCTCCAGCCCCAGCTTGCGCGCCTCGGCGGCCGACTGGCGGGCGATGGAGGCGAGCGTCGCCGCATCGGGGCGCTCATGGATGGCGGTGTCGGCCACCAGCACGGTGCCGGCGCGGCGGGAGAGCATCAGCGTCAGGCCGAACAGCACCGTCTCCGGCGCCGGGTCGATGACGTTCGTCACCCCCTCCAGCGTGGCGGAGGTGGAGCGGGTGATGCCGGAGACCATGGCATCGGCGTCGCCCATCGCCACCATGCAGGCGGCGAAGGTGTTGCGGTCCTGGTTCACCAGGCGCTGGCAGTCGCGGAACAGGAAGCCCTGGCGCTGGCGGCGCTGGTAGAGGAACTCGGCATAGCGCGTGTTGCTGTCCGAGAGGCGGGCATTGTGGATCTCGATGCCCTCGGGCAGCGGGATGCCGAGCGCCGCCACCGTGGCCATCACCCGGTCCTCGCGCCCGACCAGCACCGGCGTGCCGTAGCCGGCGTTGCGGAAGGCGATGGCGGCGCGGATGACCTTCTCCTCCTCGCCCTCCGCGAACACGACCTTCTGCGGGTTGGCGCGCAGCCGCTCGGTGATGGCCTCCAGCGCGTTGGCGCCGGCGTCGAGCCGGCCGCTCAGGCTGCGGGCGTAGCGCTTGAGGTCGGGCAGCGGCTTGCGCGCCACGCCGGATTCCATCGCCGCCTTCGCCACGGCGGGGGAGACGCGGGCGATCAGCCGCGGGTCGAAGGCGTGCGGGATGATGTAGTTGGGGCCGAAGCGCAGGCCGGAGCCGCCGCCGGCGCCCGCCACCTCCTCCGGCACGTCCTCGCGCGCCAGCATGGCCAGCGCCTCGGCCGCCGCGATCTTCATCGGGTCGTTGATGGTGCTGGCCCGCACGTCCAGCGCGCCGCGGAAGATGAAGGGGAAGCCCAGGACGTTGTTCACCTGGTTCGGGTAGTCCGAGCGCCCGGTGGCGATGATGACGTCCTCCCGCACCGCGCGCGCCTCGTCCGGCGTGATCTCGGGGTCGGGGTTGGCCATGGCGAAGATGATCGGGTTGGGCGCCATGGCGCGCACCATGTCGGCCGTCACGGCGCCCTTGACGGAGAGGCCGAAGAAGGCGTCCGCCCCCTCCAGCGCCTGGGAGAGGGTGCGGCGGTCGGTGGTGACGGCGTGGGCCGACTTCCACTGGTTCATCCCCTCCGTGCGGCCGCGCCAGAGCACGCCCTTGGTGTCGCACATCAGGATGTTCTCGGGCCGCATGCCCATGGCCTTCACCAGCTCGGCGCAGGCGATGGCCGCCGAGCCGGCGCCGTTGATGACGAGCTTCGTCTCGGACAGCGCGCGCCCGGTCAGGTGGCAGGCGTTGATGAGGCCGGCGGCGGCGACGATGGCGGTGCCGTGCTGGTCGTCATGGAACACCGGAATGTCCATCAGCTCGCGCAGGCGCTGCTCGATGACGAAGCATTCCGGCGCCTTGATGTCCTCCAGGTTGATGCCGCCGAAGGAGGGGCCGAGATAGCGCACGGCGTTGACGAAGGCGTCCACATCCTCGGTGTCGATGCAGAGGTCGATGGAATCGACATCGGCGAAGCGCTTGAACAGCGCGGCCTTGCCCTCCATCACCGGCTTGCCGGCCAGCGCGCCGAGGTTGCCGAGCCCCAGCACGGCGGTGCCGTTGGAGATGACGGCCACCATGTTGCCCTTGGCCGTGTAGTCGTAGGCGAGGGAGGGGTCGCGGTGGATGTGCAGGCAGGGCTCGGCCACGCCGGGGGAATAGGCCAGGCTGAGGTCGCGCGCCGTGGTGAGCGGCTTGGTCAGCCGGATCTCCAGCTTGCCCGGCTTGCCCTCGGCGTGCAGGGCCAGCGCCTCCTCGGCGGTGATGCGGGCGGTGCGCGTGTCGCCCACCGGCAGCTTCTTCGTGTCGTCCATCGCTCTCGCGGGCTCCCGTGCTTCCCCCCCTTTATGTCGGCGCAGAGCGATACGCGAAAGGCAGGCGCTTCGCAGGTGCGGCATGGAAGGTGCCGCACCATTCTAGCATCGCGGCCTTAGCGGGCGGTTAACCGCCGCGCCTCAGGCGCGCCGCACGCTCCACGGATAGGGCGCGGTGCCCTCCAGGATGCCGGTGAGGCTGGAGCGGAAGGCGGTGCGCAGCGTGAACTGGCCGAGCGGCACGGTGGCCACCTCCTCCAGCCCGAGCCGCCCCAGCGCCTGCGCGGCCTTGCGCTGCGCCGCCGGGTCCGTGGCGTAGAGCCATTCCTGGGTCAGCGCCTCGGCGCGCTCGCTCTTCCACCAGCCGAACCAGCCATCCTCCCCCTGGCCGCGGATCAGCGGCGACATGGCGGGGTTGCCGTAGAAGGTGGCGGGGCCGGTGGTGTGGAAGATGCTCCAGCCGCCCTTCTCCACCGGCTCGCGCGAGCTGCGCCGCTGGATGACGGTGCCCCAGTCGGTTTCCGCCAGCTCGACGTTCATGCCGATGCGGCGCAGCGCGTCCGCCGTCACCTGGCCGAGCGGCCCGATGTCGGGGAAGTCGGTCGGGTTGATGATCACCGCCTTCTGGTCGGCGTAGCCGGCTTCCTTCAGCATGGCGCGGGCGCGGTCCAGGTCGCCCGGCATCAGGTCGGCATGGTCCTGGTAATAGGGGGTGCGCTTGGGCCAGATGCTGCGCGTGTCGGTCCAGGCGGAGCTGTCATCCCCCTGGGAGGCGCGCATGTAGTTCTCCTGGATGACGGAGGCGAGCACGGCGCGGCGCAGCTTCACATCGTCGAAGGGCGGCTGCAGGCAGTTCAGCCGCGCCAGCGCCAGGCGGCCGGCCTTGTCCGTCACCTCGCGGCGGATCTGCCGGTTGCGCGCCAGCATCGGCTGCAGGTCGGCCAGCGGGCGCTCCCACCAATCCACCTCGCCATTCATCAGCGCGCCGGCGGCGGTGGCCGCGTCGGGGATGATGTGCCACTCGATGCGCCGGAAATGCGCCACCTTGGCCCCCGCCGCCCAGTCCGGCGCCTCCTGGCGTGGCACGTAGCCGTCGAACTTCTCATAGGCCACGCGGCTGCCGGAATTGAACTCGCCGGCCAGGAAGCGGTAGGGGCCGGAGCCCACCATCTCGGTGATGGCCTTGCCGGCATCGGTCTGCGCCAGCCGCTCGGGCATGATGAAGGCGGCGCTGGTGTCCTTGCCGAGCGCGCTGAGCAGCAGCGGGAAGGCGCGGTCCAGCCGGATCTCGAAGGTGCGGTCGTCCACCACGCGCCATTCGCGCGTGACCCGGGCGAGAAGCTGGCCGAAGGGGTCGCGCACCGCCCAGCGCTTCAGGCTGGCCACGCAGTCCCGCGCCCGCACCGGCTCGCCATCGTGGAACTTCAGCCCCTCGCGCAGGCGGATGCGCCAGAGCTTGCCGTCCTCCAGCACCTCGTGGCCCTCGGCCATCTGCGGCTGGGGCTCCTGCGCCGCGTTCAGCGCGTAGAGCGTGTCGAACACGTAGTAGCCGTGGTTGCCGGTGACGGTGGCGGTGGTCCAGATCGGGTCCAGCGCCGTCAGGTTGGCCTGCGGCACGAAGCGCATCGTGCTGGCGCGGCTGTCCTGGCCGAGGGCGGGGGCGGCGAGGCCGCCGCCCAGCAGGGCCGTGGCGGCGCCACTCTTCAACAGGGTCCGGCGATGCATGGGCGTTCCTCCTTCGGC
>NZ_JCACVY010000267.1:0-4298 GCF_058833935.1 Roseomonas sp. TS2
GGCTGGACGGTGGGCACCGGCCGTGGCGCCGAGGCGCCGCGCATCCTGCTGCGCGGCGACGCCACGGCGCTGCAGACCGCCGAGCCGGACGCCAAGCTGCGCGACGACCGCCTGCCCGGCGACACCCCGCTCGCCGCCTGGAGCCGCTGCGCCGCGCCGCCCCCCGCCCTGGCCGCGCTGCATGGCGAGGGCCTGGCGATGCTCGGCACGCTGGAGGTGCTGGAGGCGGCCTGCGGCGGCCCCGGGGCCGGCAGCGCCGGCTGCCTCGCCGCGCTGGTGGCGGAGGGCGATGTCTCGGGCGACGGGCTGCTCTCGGTGGCCGAGATCGCCCGGCTGGTGCGCGGCATGACCTGGGTGATGGCCGCCGCCGAGGATGCCTCGCCGGAGGGCGTGCTGGCGGCCGGCGGCGGCGGCCTGCTGGCCGGCGTCGCCATCGGCCGCTTCGCCATGGAGAGCCTGGACTATGACGGCGACGGCCGCCTCTCCGCCGCCGAGCTGGGCCAGGACCGCACCGCCCTCACCCGCAGCCTGGGCGCCGAGGGCGGCCGGCCGCTGCGGCTGGAGGGCGTGCAGGAAGGCATCGGCCTGCTGCGCGGCCTGCTCGACGGGGTGACGGCCCCCTGAGCGGGCGCGCCGCGCTTTAGAGAATCTTCGCCCGCGCGGCCCTAGGAAGGACATTCCTCCTTCAAGGGAACAGCGGATGCTCTCCTGGCTGCGGCCGCCCGAAAGCGGCGACCAACCCGACGCCTCGCCCGAGGGCGGCACCCTCGGCGCCCTGGCCCGGCAGGCCCTCGAGCAATGCATCATCGCCGTCGTCTCGATCGACGCGCAGAACAACGTCACCTTCTTCAACGCCGCCGCCGAGCGGCTGTGGGGCTACGCCGCCACCGAGGTGCTGGGCCGCAACGTGCGGATGCTGGTGCCGAAGGCGATCCAGCCGCAGCACGACAGCTTCGTGGGCCACCACCACGACACCGGGGAGGACCGCATCGTCGGCACCTCGCGCGAGGTCGAGATCCACCGCAAGGATGGCAGCGTCATCTGGGGCAGCCTTTCCCTCTCGCGGCTGCGCACGCCGCAGGGCACCGGCTACACCGCCTTCGTGCGGGACGTCTCGGCCGAGCGGGCGGTGCGCGAGGGCATGCGGCAGACGCTGGAGCAGGCGCTGGACGCGGTGGTGACGATCGACGAGCACAACACCGTCACCTTCTTCAACCCGGCGGCCGAGCGGCTCTGGGGCTACGCCGCCGCCGAGGTGGTGGGCCAGAACGTGCGGATGCTGGTGCCGAAGGCGATCCAGCCGCAGCACGACAGCTTCGTGAACCGCAACCGCGCCACGGGGGAGGACCGCATCGTCGGCACCGCGCGGGAGGTCGAGATCCATCGCAAGGATGGCAGCGTCATCTGGGGCAGCCTCTCCCTCTCGCGCATCCGGCTCGATGACGGGCGGCAGACCTACACCGCCTTCGTGCGCGACGTGCATGAGGAGGTGCAGCGGCGCGAGCAGATCCGCCTGCTCTCCATGGTGGCGGACGAGACGGACAACTCTGTGGTCATCTGCGGCCCGGACCGGCGCATCCGCTACGTCAACAACGGCTTCACGCGGATGACGGGCTACAGCGCCGCGGAGGTGCTGGGCCGCATCCCCGGCTCCTTCCTGCAGGGGCCGCAGACCGACCCCGCCACGGTGCAGCGCATCCGCGCCGCGCTGCAGGCCGGCCGGCCGGTCCAGGACGAGATCCTCAACTACCACAAGGATGGCAGCAGCTACTGGATCAGCCTGGCGATCAACCCTGTCTGCGGGGCGGATGGCGCGCTCAGCGCCTTCATCTCCATCCAGGCCAACGTGACCGAGACGAAGCAGCGCGCGCTCAGCTTCGACCAGAAGCTCAGCGCCATCTGCGCCACCACCGCCGTGGCCGAGTGGTCGCGGCAGGGCGAGATGCTCTCCGCCAGCGACCAGCTCCCCGGCCGCCTGTGCCTCAACCAGGTGCTGGACGGCGCGGCGCAGGCGGCGGTGATGCGCGGCGAGACGCTGCGGCGCGAGATGCCCTGGCCCGGCAGCGAGCCCGCGCTGTGGCTCGACGCGGTGTTCAGCCAGCTGCGGGATTTCAGCGGCGCGGTCAGCGGCATCCTGATGTGCGGGGTGGACGTCACCGCGCGGCGCGTCACCGTGCAGAACACCGAGGCGGCCATGCAGGAGGCGGCCGCCTCCTCCCGCCGCATCGGCCAGATCAGCGGCACCATCAACGGCATCGCCGCGCAGACCAACCTGCTGGCGCTGAACGCCACCATCGAGGCCGCCCGCGCCGGCGAGGCCGGGCGCGGCTTCGCCGTGGTGGCGCAGGAGGTGCGGCAACTGGCCAACAGCTCCGGCCAGGCGGCGCGCGAGATCCGCCAGCTGGTGGACGAGACCACCGGCCGCATCGAGGTGCTCGGCCAGTCGATCCGCGCCCTCAACAGCAGCAGGCCGGAAAGCTAGGGGGGCCGGCTTCCCCGGCCCCGCCTCAGGCGCCGCCGGGGCGGCCCAGCATCAGGCTGCCGGTCAGCGGGCCGAAGCCCATGGCGCGGCGGGCGAAGAAATCCTTCAGCCGCGGCATCCGCTCCACCGCCCCCATGCCGAGGCGGCGGGCCAGCCGCAGCGGCGGCAGGCTGTTGCCGAACAGCCGCTCCAGCGCGTGGGTGGCGCCCAGCATCAGCAGCGCGTCCGGCCGGCGCCGCGCCTGGTAGGCGGCGAGCAGCGCCGGGCCGCCCGGGTCCTCGCCGCGCGCCAGCGCCTGCGCCACCAGCTCGGCCAGCGCCGCCACGTCGCGGAAGCCGAGGTTCAGCCCCTGCCCGGCGATGGGGTGGATGCCATGCGCCGCATCCCCCACCAGGGCCAGGCGCGTGTCGGTGTAGCGCAGCGCGTGCATGGCGGTGAGCGGGTAGGACCAGCGGCGGCCGATCGGCGTCACCTTGCCCAGGTGGTCGCCCATGCGGCGCTGGATCTCGCGGCCGTACTCGGCATCGGGCAGGGCCAGCACCCGCTCGGCAATGGCCCGCTTCTCCGACCAGACGATGGCCGAGGCGTTGGGGTGCTCGGCCGTTGGCGCCAGGGGAAGCTGGGCGAAGGGGCCGTTGGGCAGGAACTGCTCCAGCGCCTCCTGCCCGTGCGGCCGCTCATGCGCCACGGCGCCGACGATGCCGGTCTGCCGGTAGTCCAGCGTGGCGGCGCCGATGCCGGCCTGCCGCCGCAGCGGGCTGCGCCGCCCCTCGGCCGCCACCACCAGCCGCGCCGCGATGGTCTCGCCGGTGGAGAGGCGGATCTCGGCGCCCTCCGGGGT
This sequence comes from Roseomonas sp. TS2, assembly GCF_058833935.1. Lineage (NCBI taxonomy): Bacteria > Pseudomonadati > Pseudomonadota > Alphaproteobacteria > Acetobacterales > Roseomonadaceae > Roseomonas > Roseomonas sp. TS2. The sequence continues at coordinate 3,324 of NZ_JCACVY010000267.1, forward strand.
GCGCGTCACCTCGGCGCGGGCGGGGGCATGCACGCTGAGATGCGCCAGCGCGCCCATGCGCGCGTTCAGCGCCATGCGCAGCGCCCGCGCCTCCACCATCCAGCCGAAGGGGCCGGCGCCGGTCTCGGCGGCGTCGAAATGCAGCGCCAGGCGGCTCGGCGCCTCGCCCGGCAGGCCGTCGGCGCAGCGGATGCGGGTGATGGGGCCGGGCGCCCAGGGCAGCAGCGGCCACACCCCCGCCGCCTCCAGCAGGTTGCGGCTGGTGAGCGCGATGGCATAGGCGCGGCCGTCGAACTCCGGCAGCTCCATGGGTGGCAGCGGCGCGCTGTCCACCACGGCGGCGGGCACGCCGCCGGCGGCCAGGGCGGCGGCCAGCGTGGCCCCCACCGGCCCCGCGCCAATGATGCAGACCGCGACCTCGATGCGTTTCGTCATGCCGCCCATTCTGCCCCTTCGCGCCCCGCTCCGAAAGCCGCCGGCGCTGAAACGCCGCGCTTCCGTTGGATGCAGCTGCCCAATTCCTGGGCAGATGGGGTCGCGTCGCGGGGCCGCAAGCCTTGCGGGGGCGTGTGGCACGGCGCTCGCATTGGGGAGAGCAGCCACGCGGAAGTAACGAGGGGACCGCAGCGCATGAAGCTGGTGATGGCCGTCATCAAGCCTTTCAAGCTGGACGAGGTGCGCGAAGCGCTCACCCCGCTCGGCGTGCAGGGGCTGACCGTGACCGAGGTGAAGGGGTTTGGCCGGCAGAAGGGCCAGACCGAGATCTACCGCGGCGCGGAATACCACGTGTCCTTCCTGCCCAAACTGAAGATCGAGGTCGCGGTGCCGGCCGACATGGTCGACGCGGTCGTGGAGGCGATCGCCACCACCGCGCGCACCGGCAAGATCGGCGACGGCAAGATCTTCGTGCTGGACGTGGAGCGCGCGCTGCGCATCCGCACCGGCGAGACCGACGATTCGGCGCTGTGACGCCTC
>NZ_JCACVY010000268.1:0-4271 GCF_058833935.1 Roseomonas sp. TS2
ATAGGCGTGGGTGGGGGCGCGGAAGATGGCTATGGCATCCGCGTTCTCCACCACCTCACCCTGCTGCATCACCGCCACGCGGTCGCAATAGGCGCTGGCGAGGCCAAGATCGTGGGTGATGAGCAGGGTGGACATGCCGCGCTCGCGCGTCAGCTCCGTCACCAGGTCCATCACCGCCTTCTGGGTGGTGACGTCGAGGCCGGTGGTGGGCTCGTCGGCGATCAGCAGGCGCGGGCGGCAGGCGAGGGCGAGCGCGATGACCACGCGCTGGCACATGCCGCCCGACAGCTCGAAGGGATAGGCGTCGTGCCGCTCGGCGGCGCGGGCGATGCGCACCTGCTCCAGCGCGGCGATGGCCTTGGCCCGCGCATTGGCGCGCGTCGCCTGGCCGTGGCGGCGCAGCACATCGGCGATCTGCCGGCCCACGGGGCGGATCGGGTTCAGCGCGGCGCGCGGGTTCTGGAAGATCATCGAGATCTCGCGCCCGCGCAGGTCGCGCATCTCGCGCTCCGGCAGTTCGCGCAGGGGCACGCCGGAGAAGGCGATGCTGCCCTCGGCGATGCGCCCCGTGCGCTCCAGGATGCGCATCACCGCGTAGGAGGTGACGGACTTGCCCGAGCCGCTCTCCCCCACCACGCCCAGCGTCTCGCCGCGGGCGATGGAGAGGTTGACGCGCTTCACCGCGCGCACCGTGCCGCGCCGCGTGGCGAACTCCACCGTCAGGTCGCGGATGTCGAGCAGCGGGACCGTGTTGCTGTCCATCGGCTCAGCTCCGGCGCTGCGGGTCGACGATGTCGCGCAGACCGTCGCCGAGCAGGTTGAAGGTGAAGACGGCGAGCATCAGCGCGAGGCCGGGGAACAGTGCCACCCACCACTCGCCGGAGACGATGTAGGCGGCGCCCTCGGCCACCATGATGCCCCATTCCGGCATGGGCGGCCGGATGCCGAGGCCGATGAAGGAGAGCCCCGCCGCGTTGAGGATGGCGTAGCCCATGGTCAGCGACATCTGCACCGCCATGATGGGCAGGATGTTGGGCAGGATGGTGCCGAGCAGCACGCGCCACTCGCCATTGCCCGTGAGGCGCGCGGCCTGCACGTAGCCGGCCTCCCGCCGCACCGCCGCCTCGGCGCGGGCGATGCGCGCATAGAGCGGGAAGTTCACGATGGCGGTGGCGATGACGATGTTCGTCACCGTGTTGCCGAGCGCGGCGACGATGCCCATGGCCAGCACGAAGAGCGGGAAGGCCATGATGGTGTCGGCGATGCGGCCGACGATGCGGTCCGTCCAGCCGCCGAAGAAGCCGGCGGCGACACCCGCGAGGCCGCCGAGGACAAACACCAGCGCCACCGAACAGATGGCGATACCGAGATCGAGCCGCGTCGCGACGATGACGCGGGAGAGGATGTCCCGCCCCAGATGGTCCGTGCCGAAGGGGTTGCTCAGGGAGGGCGGCGCCAGGGCGCGGGCCGTGTCGCTCGCCAGCGGGTCGTGCGGCGCGATCCAGGGGCCGAGGAGGGCGCAGAGCAGCAGCAGGAAGAACAGCCCGAAGGCCATGGCGGTGACCGGGTTCTCCCCCACCACGTGCCGCGCATGGCGCAGCAGGGCGGCGAGCGGGGAGGGCGCCCTGGCGGCCGGAAGAGCCGGGTTCTCGGCCATCACGCCACCTTCCGCATGCGGGGGTCGATCAGCCCGTAGAGCAGGTCGATCGCCAGGTTGAGCAGGATGTAGAGGATCGCCATGGTCAGCACGAAGCCCTGCACCGGCGCGAAGTCCGAGGCGATCAGCGCCTCCACCGCGTAGGAGCCGATGCCGGGCCAGGCGAAGACCTTCTCCACCAGCACATTCGCGCCGAGCAGGAAGGAGAACACCATGCCCAGCGTGGTGAGCACCGGCAGCATGGCGTTGCGGAAGGCATAGGCGAAGACGATGGTGCGCCCGCCGAGGCCACTGGCCCGCGCGGTGCGGATGAACTCGGCGGAGAGGGCGGCGAGCATCGCGGCCCGCGTCATGCGCGCCAGCGGGGCGAGGGCGAAGATGCCGAGCGTCAGCGCCGGCAGCAGGATCTGTCCGAGTGCCGCGCGGAAGACTTCCGCATCGCCCGCCAGCAGGCTGTCGATCAGCAGGAAGCCGGTGCGCGCGGGCGGCTCGCTCAGGAAGCTGTCGAGCCGGCCAAGGGGCGCGGGAGACCAGCCGAGCAGGTAGTAGAACACATAGACCGCCAGCAGCCCGGTGAAGAACACCGGCAGCGAGACGCCCGCCGTGGTGACGAGCCGGCAGAGATGGTCGATCCACGAGCCCTGCCGCAGCGCGGCGAGGATGCCGAGCGGCACGGCGATGCCCACCGCGATGAACAGGCCGAGCAGGGTGAGTTCCGCCGAGGCCGGCAGCCGTGCCGCGATATCCTCCACCACCGGGCGGCCGGTGGTGAGGGAGACGCCGAGATCGCCCTGGAACAGCGCCGCCACATAGCCGGCGAACTGCGTCCAGAGCGGCTGGTCGAGGCCGAGCTGCGCGCGGATGGCGGCGATCGCCTCCGGCGAGGCCACCGGCCCGGCGAAGTAGAGCGCCGGGTCGCCGGGCAGCACGCGGGTGAGCAGGAAGGTGATGACCACCACCCCCGCCAGGCTGGGCAGCGCCGTCCCCAGCCGCGACAGCACGGTGCGCAACATCGGCCCCGCTCCTCCTCAGCCCTTGGTGAAGGCGCGGAAATCCGGCTCGCGGCAGGGCCAGAACTGGTAGCCGCCGATGTTCTTCTGCATCGCCATGTCGTGCAGCGGCTGGGCCAGCGGCACCACCGGCGCCTCGCGCTGGGCCATGCCGATGAAGCCCTTCACCGCCGCCTCATAGGCCGCCGCGTCCGAGGTGAAGCGGGCAGCGTCGATCAGCCTGTCCATCTCCGGGTTCTGGTAGGAGGCGACGTTGAAGATCGAGTTGCTGCCGTGGAAGTTCCAGAAGAAGTAGTAGTCCGGCCAGTCCAGCCAGCCGGCGAAGCGGTTGATGACCATGGGCGAGTTTTTCTTCGCCAGCTCGCCGCGGAAGTTGCTGCCCGGCACCTTGTTCAGCTCGACGGTGATGCCGAGCGGCGCCAGCGCCTCCTTCACCAGCAGCGCGATCGGCTCGGCCACCGTGGCCTGGCCGGCGTCGAACAGCACGGAGGTGGTGATGCCGCCCGGTGCCGCCTGCTGCACCAGGGCGCGCGCCTTCTCGATGTTGGTGTTGTAGGGGAAGGGCTGCGGCCAGGCGGTGGTCGGCCCCCCCTCGGCGCCGGACATGATGACGCCGCGCCCGTAGAGCGCCGCCTGCATGATCTTCTCGTAGGGCATCGCCCAGGCCACGGCCTGGCGCAGCCGCACATCGGTGAAGGGGCCGGTGGCGCTGTTCATGGCGCAGTACCAGATGCCGTTCGGCACCGGCACGCCCACCACCTTCACCTTGCCCGCCGCGGCGAGGTCGGCGAAGTCCTTGGGCGGCAGCAGGGCCGAGACATCGGCATCGCCCCGCTCCAGCAGCGCGCGGCGGGTGGAGGGCGAGGGGATGTCGCGGGTGATGATGCGGCGCAGCTTCGGCTTGCTGGCATTCCACCAGTCGTCGTTGCGGGCATAGATGGTCTCGACGCCGGGCTTCCAGCTCTCGACCTTGAAGGCGCCGGAGCCGGCGACGTTGTTCTTCAGCCACTCCTTCGCCCAGGGGTCGCCGCCCGAATTCGCCTTGGCCGTCTCGCTGTCGATGACATAGGGGATGGTGACGCCGAGATTGGGCATCAGCAGCTTGTCCTTCCGGATGAAGTCGATCCGGAAGGTGCGGTCGTCGAGCGCCACGAACTGCTCGGGCTTCTCCATGCTGCCCGCCGCCATCTGCGTGGTGGCGAAGCCGCCGATGGAGACGGCGCGGTCGAGCGACCACTTCACGTCCTGCGCGCGCACCGGGCGGCCGGAATGGAACTTCGCCTCGCGCAGCTTGAAGGTGACGCTCATGCCGTCGCTGGCCTCCTGCCAGCTTTCGGCCAGCTCCGGCTCCAGCGCGTGCAGGGTGAAGGTGTGGCCCTGGCCATCGGGCAGCGGCACCTTCTTGTAGCTCAGCAGCCGGTCATAGCAGTTCAGCGCCACGCCGTTCACCGGCTGCGAGGCGCCGATGCCCTGCATGTCCATGCTGTTGGGGCCGTATTCCTGCACCAGCAGCAGGGTCTCGGCGCGGCTGGCCGATTGCGCCTCGGCGGGGGAGGATCGCAGCGCGGGGGCGGCGAGGGCGCCGGCGGTGGCGGCCAGGAAGG
>NZ_JCACVY010000269.1:0-4238 GCF_058833935.1 Roseomonas sp. TS2
AGCCGGAATTGCAGCGTGATGCGGCTGACCCCCGGCCCGCTGACCGAGGACATTACCTGCAGGCCCGCGATCTGCGCGAATTGCCGCTCCAGCGGCGCGGTGATCAGCACCGCCGCCGTGTCCGGCGAGGCGCCAGGCAGCTGCGTCGTCACCTCGATGGTGGGGAAGTCCACCTCCGGCAGCGAGGAGACCGGCAGCCGCATGTAGCCGAACAGCCCGGCCAGCAGCACGGCCACCGCCAGCAGCGTGGTGGCGACCGGCCGGGCGATGAAGGGGGCGGCGATGTTCATGGCGTGCCGCCGCCATTGGCCGCCTGGCGGCGCGGGCGGCCCTCGGCCCCGGCGCCGGGCGGCGCGGCACCGGCGGGCGCCTCGGCGCTGGCGGGGACGATGCGGCTGCCATTGTTCAGCCGCAGCCCGCCGGAGGTCACCACCTGCTCGCCGGGCTTCAGCCCCTCGCGCACCACCGCCTCGGCGATGGTGACGGCGCCGAGCGCCAGCGGCCGCTGCTCCACCGTGTTGTCGGACTTCGCGACGAAGGCATAGGGCCCGTTCGGCCCCTGCTGCACCGCCACCAGCGGGATCACGATGGCGCCCGGCACCGTCTCGATCGCCAGCCTCAGGCTGACGAAGGCGCCCGGCCATAGCCGCATGTCGTCATTCGGGAACACGGCCTTCACCCGCACCGTACCGGTGGTGGCCTCGATCTGGTTGTCGATGGTCAGCACCGTGCCGCGCGCCGGCTCGGCCCGCGCCACGGCGGCCGCGGCGGGCGGCGCGCCGGCCCCGCGCGTGGTGGCCTGGCCGGAGACCGGCTCGGGCAGCGTCTCCACCGTCACCGGCCCTGCCGCCATGGCACGCCGCAGCCGCGCCAGCTCGCCCTGCGGCAGGGTGAAGCTGACGGCGATGGGCCGCATCTGCGTGATGGTGACGATGCCGGTGGCATCGCCGCTGCTCACCAGGTTGCCCGCGTCCACGCCGCGCAGGCCGATGCGGCCATCGATCGGCGCGCGGATGGTGGTGTAGTCCAGCTGGGCGCGGGCGGTGTCGATGGCCGCCTGGTCCTGCGCCACCTGCGCCTCGTACATCGCCACCTGGGCGCGCTGCGTGTCCACCTGCTGGCGGGTCACGCCGCTGGCCGAGAGCAGGCCCTGGTAACGCCGCAGGTCGGCCCGGGCGTTCTCGAGCTGCGCCTGGTCGTAGGCCTTCTTCGCCTCGGCCTGGGCCAGGGCGGCGGCGTAGGTGCGGTCGTCGATGCGGGCCAGGACCTCGCCGGCCTTCACCTCCTGCCCCTCCTGGAAGCGCACCTCCATCAGTTGCCCGCTCACCTGGGAGCGGACGGTGATGCTGTTCAGCGCCTGCACCGTGCCCAGCGCGTCGAGCGTCAGCACGAGGTCCTTCTGCGCCGCCGCCGCGAGGGTGACGGGGATCGGGATGCCGCCCGCCCCCGGCCCGCGCCGGCCGCCCGGGGATCCGGGCGCGGTCTGGGCGGCGCTCTGCCCGGCCGGGGCGGCGGCCTCCTGGCGTTGCTTCCAAAGGTAGTAGCCGCCGCCGCCCGCCCCGAGGACGAGCAGCAGAAGAAGGAGAAGGCGGGAGCGGGACATCATGCGTTCCAGGGCTCTATCGCCAGCCGCCGCCCAGCGCGCGGAACAGCGCGACGGCGGCCTGCAACCGGGCGAGCCGCGCCTGCACCAGGCTGACGCGGGTGGAGAACAGGGATTGCTGCGTGTTCAGCAGGGTGATCAGGTTGATGGTGCCGGCGCGCAGCTGCGCCTCGGCGATGCCGAAGGCGCGCTCGGCGCGCGCATTGGCCTCGGCGCGCAGTGCCTCCTGCGCCGTGGTCTCGCGCAGCGCCACCAGCGCGTCCTCCGTGTCCTGCAGCGCGGCGACGATGGCGCGGCGGTACTCGATCAGCAGCTCCTCCGCCTGGGCCTGGCTCAGCGCCACCTGGCCGCGCCGGGCGCCGCCGTCGAAGATGGTCTGCGCCAGCCCGGCGACGAGGGAGAAGAACTGCGCCTCCGGCCGCAGCAGCGTGCCCAGCGCCGCCGACTGGAAGCCGCCCTGGGCGGAGAGGCTGATGCTGGGCAGCAGCGCCGCGCGGGCGGCGGCCACATTGGCGTTGGCGGCGGCCAGGCCGGCCTCGGCGGCCAGCACGTCCGGCCGGCGGGCCAGGAGGTCGGCCGGCTGGCCGGGCGCCGCCTCGGGGATGCGGAGCCGGTCGAAGGCGCCGGCGCCGATGGTGAAGCTCTGCGGCGGCTGGCCGGTCAGCAGGGCCAGGGCGTTGCGGTTCTGCACCGCGCTCTGCCGCAGGCCGGGGATGTTGGCCTCCACCTGGGCCACCACCGTCTCCTGCTGCGCGAGGTCGAGCCCCGTGGCCACGCCGAAGTTCACCTGCTGGCGGATCACGCCCAGGGTGCGGCGCGCCGCGTCCAGGTTGGCCTCCTGCACGCGCAGCTCCTCCTCGGCGGCGAGGAGGTTGAAATAAGTGTTGGCCACCGAGGCCTCGGTGGTCAGAAGCACCGTGCCGGCGTCGAAGCGGGTGGCGCGGGCATTCTGCGCGGCGGCCTCGGCGGAGGCGCTGTTGCGGCCCCAGAAATCGATCTCGTAGCTGGCGGAGAGGGTGGCGTCGTAGCGCGTCGCGTTGCGGTTGCGGGACAGGCCGGAGGCGGTGCTGCGGGACTGGGTGACGCCGCTGTCCACCGCCAGCGTCGGCAGCAGGGCGGCGCCGGCGATGCGCAGCTGCGCATCGGCCTGGCGCACCCGCGCGGCGGCGGCGGCGAGGTCGAAATTGCCCGCCATCGCCGCCTGCATCAGCGTGTCCAGCGCGGGGGCGTTGAAGCCGCGCCACCATTCCGGCTCCGGCCAGCGCACCGGCGCCGCGGCGGCGGGATCGAGGAAGCGGCCGGGCAGGTCGAGGCCGGAGAGCGCCGGCTCCGGCTTCGGGCCGCAGGCGGCCAGCAGGGCCAGCAGCGCCAGCAGCGCCAGGGGGTACCATGCCGTGGCGCGGCAGGCCTTCCGGCTCAGGGACATCGGCATGGTCAGTTCCGCTTCTCCCGGCCGCGCTGCTCATGCGCCGCCATGTCGGCCGCGATCAGCTGCCGCCCCTCGGGCGAGAGGGCGGCCAGGCCGTTCGCCAGGCTGTCGTCATACTGCGCGCTGAACTCCTGCCAGCGCTGGCGCGAGCGGGCCATGGCGGCCCGCAGCGCCGCGGCGTCGAAGGGCTCGCGCGCCAGGGCCTCGCGCACCGCCGGGCGGCTCTCGCGCAGCGCCTGCAGCAGCGGCTCGTAGCGCGGCCGGCCGGCCTCCAGCGCCTGGCGGAACAGGGCGCGGTCCGCCTCCGGCAGGGCGCGCTCGATCTGCGCCTGCATGCGGCTGATGCTGGGGCCGCCGCCACCTGCCGGGCGGGAGAGCAGCACGCCGCCCAGCACGAGGTTCAGCGCCAGGGAGGCGCCGAGCGCCCCCTTCAGCCAGGGCGACCAGTCGGGGGGTCTCATTCAGGCAGTTCCAACATGGCGAGCAGGGGCGGCGCGCCGAGCCAGGGCTGCGCGGCGGGGCCGGGGGCGAGGTTCAGCCAGAGCAGGCAGGCGGCCAGCGTCACCAGCGCGCCGCAGCCGGCGGGCCAGAGCGGGCGCAGCCAGGCCCAGGGGGAGGCCCCGGGCGAGTCCCAGATTGAGGCACCGGCCGGCGCGGGCGGCGGCGCGGTGGCCACGGCTTGGGCCAGCCGCGCGCGCATCCGCGCCAGGGCCTGGGCATCCGGGCCGGGCAGGCTCTCGTCGAGCAGCGCGGCCAGGACCATGGCGCGGCGGTGCAGCGCCCGGGCCTCGGCGGAGTCCGCCAGCAGCCGCCGCGCCGCCGCGCCCTCGGCGGGCGGCCAGCGCGCGGGGTCCGCCCCGTGGGTGTCGAGGAGCCCGGAAAACGTCTCGGGGCGCATGGGCGTCACTCCAGGATGCCGCGCAGCCGGCTGGCGAGCAGGAAGCGCGCGCGGCGCAGCAGCCCCTCCAGGGCGCGGGTGGAGATGGAAAGGGCCGCGGCGGCCTCCGCCCCGCTCAGCCCCTGGTCGTGCGAGAGGGCGAGGGCGGCCCGCTGGCGGGGCGGCAGTTCGCGCAGGGCGGCGCCCAGCAGGGCCTGCCGCTCGCGCGCGGCCAGCGCCGCCTCCGGGTCGGGCGCCGGGTCGAAGCGCGCGGCGTTGCGCCAGGCGCGCAGCAATGCCTCCTGCGCCACCTCCTCCGCCTCCGCCGC
>NZ_JCACVY010000270.1:0-4202 GCF_058833935.1 Roseomonas sp. TS2
CCGACCCGGATGCGGGCGACAGCCTCTGCTTCAGCACGGCGGATGAGCGCTTCGAGGTGGTGGACGGCAACCTGCTGCGGCTGCGGGAAGGCGTCTCCCTCGACTTCGAGACCGAGGCCGGGATTGCCGTGCTGGTGCGGGCGACGGACAGCCACGGGCTGTGGACGGAGCGCAGCCTCGCCGTGCCGGTGCTGGACGCCAACGACTCGCCCCGCGACATCCGCCTGAGCGGCTTCTCGCTGCGCGAGAACGAGGCCGGCGCGGTGGTCGGCACGCTGACGGCGGTCGACCCCGATGCCGGCGACACGCACCGCTTCCGCGTCGATGACGAGCGCTTCGAGGTGGCCGGCAACCTGCTGAAGCTGAAGGACGGCATCGCGCTGGACCACGAGGCCGCCGCCACGCTGCACCTGCGGGTCACCGCCACCGACCATGACGGCCAGGGGCTTTCCGTCACCACCCCCTTCACCCTCACCGTGTGCGACGTGCCGGAAGCCCCCGTCTTCGGCGGCACCGGCACCGGGGCGGTCATCGAGGACGACGAATCCATCACCTATGGCAGGCTGACCGTCACCGACCCCGATGCCGGCCAGTCCTCCTTCCGCGAGGCGGTCCTGGAGAGCGCCTATGGCACCCTCTCCATCGACCGGGAGGGCGACTGGATCTACATCTTCGACGGCCACGACCGCCCCGAGGTGCAGGCGCTGAAGGCGGGCGAGAGCCTGCTGGATGTCCTCACCGTCCAGTCGGCCGACGGGACGGAGACGCAGATCACCGTCACCATCGCCGGCGCGGACGAGCAGCCGGGCATCGACTTCACCTTCGAGGACGGGCTGCAGGGCTGGGAGAGCTTCGGCACGGTGTTCGACGTCAACGACCTCAGCGTGGCCGAGGTGCTCATGTCGGCCCTGCCGGACGGGGCGCCGGAGAACGACCTGGCCGGGCTGACCGCCTTCTTCGGCGGCGCCGAGATCGGCCTGCCCATGCCGCTGCATTCGGAGGCGTCGGGCATCCAGACGACGGTGCAGCTCGAGGCGGGCCAGGTCGTCTCCTTCGACATGTGGCTGGTGAACGAGCTGGCCGGGGCGCCGGAAGGCTATGAGTGCCTGGCGCTGATCTCGCTGCAGAACGAGGCGCACGCCCAGATCTACGGCTTCAGCGACACCGGGCAGCAGTGGAGCAACATCTACTTCACGGTGGAGGAGAGCGGGACCTACCAGCTCGGCTTCGCCGCGCTGCTCTATTCCGACCAGGAAGAGCCGGCCTTCGGCCTCGCCGATCTCTGGCTGGACAACGTCCGCTTCTCCGACCCGCTCTGAGCGGTTGCGGAGCAAGGCGGGGCCGGGAGGCCATTTTCCCGGCCCCGCCGGTTCAGCCGGCGGCCTCGCGCAGCCAGTGCGCCACCACGGCGCAGCCTTCGGCGAAATCCTCCATCCGCATTGCCTCGTGCGGATTGTGGCTGCCATTCTGGTTGCGCACGAACAGCATGGCCGCCGGGATGCCGGCGGCGCCGAAGGCCGCCGCGTCATGCCCGCCGCCCGAGGCCATCTCGCGGTGGCGCACACCCGCCGCCTCCGCCGCGCGGGCCAGGCCGGCGCGGATGCCGGCATCCATGGGCGAGGCCAGCGAGCCGGTCTCGGCGCCCAGCTCGAAGCGCACGCCGCGGCGGGCCTCGATCTCCGGCACCTTGCGGGCGAGCGCCGCGAAGATGGCGTCCACGCTGGCCGGGTTCACGCTGCGCACATCCAGCATGAAGGTGGCCTCGCCGGGAATCTTGGTGAAGCCCGCCTCCGCCGTGGTGGCCAGGGTGCAGAAGGTGACGACGAGGGTGTGGCCCCGCGCCTCCAGCAGCGCCCACTCCTCGTCGAGCGCCACCGCCAGCTCGGCGAGCGCGATGGCCGCGTCCCGCCGGTAGCGGCGCGGTGTGCCGCCCGAGTGGTTGTACTCGCCGAGCACCCGCCCCTGGCGCAGCCGCCGGCTGCCGGGGATGCCGGTGACGATGGCCACGGGGATGCGCTCCGCATCCAGCACCGGCCCCTGCTCGATGTGCAGCTCGAGGAAGGCGGCGGTGTTCTCCGGCGTCAGCACGCGCTCGCCGCGCGCGGCGAAATCGGGGTCGAAGCCTTCCTCGCGCATGTGCTCGGCGAGCGTCCGGCCGCTGTCCTGGCGCTTCACCTGAAGCTCCTCGGGCTTCAGCCGGCCCAGCGCGCCGCGGCTGCCGGGGTAGGAGGTGGGGAACCAGGCCCCCGCCTCCTCCGCCCGCGTCGCCATCACCACGATGTCCCGCTCGGGCACGAAGCCCGCGCGCTTCAGCCCGGAGACGGCGGCGAGGCCGGCGAGCACGCCCGCCGCGCCATCGAAATTGCCGCCATTCGGCACGGAATCGAGGTGGCTGCCGAGCAGCACGCGCGGCGCCGCCCGGTCCCGCCCCGGCAGGGTCATGTAGAGGTTGCCCACCGGGTCGGCGGCCACCTCCAGCCCCAGCGCCTCCGCCTCGCGCCGGGCCAGCGCATGGGCCATGCGCTCGCCGGGGCCATAGGCCTCGCGCGTCACGCCCTCGCCGTCGCGGCTCTTCTCCCGCAGCTCGTCGAACATGCGGGCGGCGAGGTCGACATCCGGCACCAGGTTCAGTCGGGCCGCCGCATCAGACACAGCGGACAGCCCCGCCATCCATGATGTGGATGCGGCCCGTGGTGTAGGCGGACTTGTCCGAGGCGAGGAAGGCGGCCATCGGGCCGAACTCCGGCGGCTCGCCATAGCGGCCGGCGGGGATGGCGGCGGAGCGCTCGGCCACCAGCGCCTCGATGCTCTTGCCGGTCTTGGCGGCCACGGCGGCCAGCGTCTCCGCCGTGCGGTCGGTGGCGAAGGCGCCGGGGGCCAGGATGTTGCAGGTGATGCCCTCGCCCGCCAGCTCGGCCGAGAGGGTCTTGTTCCAGCCGACGATCGAGGCGCGCAGCGTGTTGGAGAGCGCCAGGCCCGGCAGCGGCTGCACCATGCCGGTGGAGCCCACCGCCAGGATGCGGCCCCATTTCTGCTCGCGCATCGCCGGGATCAGGCGGTTGGCGATGCGGATGGGCGAGAGGACGATGCGCTGGAACCAGGTGATCAGGTCCTCCTGCTTCATCTCCAGCGCCGAGCAGGTCGGCGGGCCGCCATGGTTCAGCACCAGGATGTCCACGCCGCCCAGCGCCGCCACGGCGGCGTCGGCCAGCCGGTCCATCTGCGCGCCCTCGGCCACGTCGGCCGGGATGCCCACCGCCTTCGGCGCGCCGAGCGCCTGCAGCTCGGCCGCCACGCGGTCGAGGCTCTCCTGGCTGCGGCCGGAGACGGCCACCGCCACCCCCTCCGCCGCCAGCGCATCGGCGATCGAACGGCCGAGGCCCTTCGAGGCCCCCATCACCAGGGCGCGACGCCCGCTCAGACCGAGATCCATGGTCCTGACTCTCCCGAAAGAATTGGGCGCGGACGGTGAACGCTTCCCCCGCCCCTGGCAAGACGGGGGGGCGCGGAAAGGGAGGGTCTGGCCAGGGCCGGGGACGTGGTTAAGCTACCTCCAAAGAATTGGGAGTCCGGAAAGCCATGTCCGCAGCCAGCGTTCCCCCCAGCCCCCCCTCGGGAGGGGCATCGCGCCACCGCCTCGTCTCGGTGCGGCGCCTGCCGCCCGCCGTCACGGCGCGGGCCGCGGCGGAGTATGACGGCGTGCTGGCGGTGGAGCACGACATCGGGCGCGAGGAATCGCTGGCGCTGCTGCGCGACCACGCGGCGGAGGCGCTGCTGTTCAGCTCCAGCTTCAAGCTGGATGCCGGCTACATCGCCGCCATGCCGCCCCAGGTGAAGGTGGCCGCCACCTGCTCGGTGGGCTTCGACCATGTCGACGTGGCGGCGGCCAAGGCGCGCGGCCTCATCGTCACCAACACGCCGGACGTGCTGACCGGCTGCACCGCTGACCTCGCCTTCTCCCTGCTGCTCTCCGCCGCCCGCCGCCTGCCCGAGGCCGACGCGCTGATGCGGCGCGACGCCTGGGGGCCGCGCAGCATGGGCGATTTCCTCGGCGTGCGCGTCTGGGGCAAGACGCTCGGCATCCTCGGCATGGGGCGGATCGGACGCGCGGTGGCGCGGCGCGCCCGCGGCTTCGACATGCGCGTGCTCTATCACGACGTGGCGCCGCTGCCGCCGGCGCTGGAGGAAGGCGCGCACTACGT
>NZ_JCACVY010000271.1:0-4199 GCF_058833935.1 Roseomonas sp. TS2
ATCTGCCAGGGCAGGAGGCCCTGGCCCCGCCGACGACCCCGGGCAGCAGGGGGCCGGCGGCGGGTGGCGGGCGATCAGCCCTTGGCGCGCTCGACGTAGGAGGCGTCCTCGGTCTTCACCACGATCTTCTCGCCGGCGGTGACGAAGGGCGGCACCATGGTCTTCACGCCGTTGGAGAGCACGGCCGGCTTGTAGGAGGAGGAGGCGGTCTGCCCCTTCACCACCGGGTCGGCCTCGGCCACCTCCAGCGTCACGGTCTGCGGCAGCTCCATGGCCACCGGGTCGCCCTCGATCAGCTTGACCGAGACCGTCATGTTCTCGGCCAGGAAGGGCAGGCGGTCGCCCAGGATCGCGCCGGGGACGATCGTCTGCTCGAAGGTCTCGGGGTCCATCAGCACGAGGTTCTCGCCATCGGCGTAGGAGTAGGTGAACTCCTTGTCCTCGGTCATCAGGCGCTCGACCGTGTCGGCGGTGCGCCAGCGGTCGTCCTTCTTGGTGCCGGTCTTGATGTCACGCATCTCGACCTGGATGAAGGCGCCGCCCTTGCCCGGGGTGATGATCTGGATCTTCAGGACCGTCCAGCGCCGGCCCTCATACTCGATGACCTGACCGGGCCGCATCTGGTTGGCCTGCTGCTTCATGGGCTTGGCACCTGCTTCATCGGGCTGAAGGAACGAATGGGCAGGCGGCATGACCGCCACGGCCCGGGCGGCGGGCGTTTAACGCTCCGCGCGGCGGGAAGCAACCTTGGCGGCACGGCCCGCATGGCGCGGGCGGCCCTTATGCGGCGCCCGGGCCGCTCCTGCCCGGCGCGGCGGGGCGGGATGCCTCGGCCCGCAGGCAACGCAGCACCGCCTCGAACTCGGCCAGCAGCAGCGCCTGGCTTTCCTGCTCCGCGCCGGCCAGGACCGAAGCCAGTTCCCCCTGCACGTCGGCCAGGAAGGCGGCGGGGTCCTGCGCGTCGCCCATCATGTGCCGCAGGGCGCGCCGGATGGCGGAATGCAGCAGCTCGCGCTCCATCGCGGCGAGGGCGCGAAGATCCGCCGGTGCAGCCGGGGCGCAGGAAGGGCCGCCTGCCTGGCCGGGCGGTGGGCAGCTCCGGTTCGGGCAAGGCGGAGGCGAATCAGCGTCGTGCAAATCTCGACCCGTTCTTGCGCGGGGCACAGGAGCGATGCCGCCATGGCTGGCGCATAATTGTCATGCTGCAGATGCAGGTCTTTCCCGGAGCTCGCAAGAAGAATTTTCCGGCAGCCGACAGGGCGAAACAATTGGTCCCGCGACAGCACGGGCGACGCCTGAAAAACCGGCGCTAACAGAAAATGATAATATTCTTATTTTTCGTATTCATGGCGAAATAATAATCTCTCGTCGCCGGCAGGATAGATGGGCAAGAGGCGCCTGCACCTGCGGAAAACCCATGCCTCTGCCTTCCAGAACCACCCGGGAGAC
Source organism: Roseomonas sp. TS2 (assembly GCF_058833935.1). Classification (NCBI taxonomy): domain Bacteria; kingdom Pseudomonadati; phylum Pseudomonadota; class Alphaproteobacteria; order Acetobacterales; family Roseomonadaceae; genus Roseomonas; species Roseomonas sp. TS2. Next base: position 1,450 of record NZ_JCACVY010000271.1, read on the forward strand.
TGCGCCCCAGCGCATGGACACCGTCATCCGCTCCGTGGCGGAGGCGCAGGATGCCGCCTGGGCGACGGGCCAGATGCTGGCCGCCATGGTACTGTCCATGGTGGAGGCCGATCTGCGGGTGCTGGTCGAGCACAACCCCTGGCTGCGTGCGCAGGGCGCGGAGCCACGGCCGGCTCCCGAGCGGCGCTGAGCCGCGCCGGCTCAGTGCGCCACGCGGCCGAACACCGCCGTGAGCAGCATGAACAGCGCGCCCCCCGCCAGGAAGCCCACCAGCGTCCCGTTCACCCGCACGAACTGCAGGTCGCGCCCGACGCGGAGCTCGATCTTCTCCACCACCGTCGCCGTGTCCCAGCGCGCCACCACGCCGGCGATGAAGTCGGCCAGCTGGCCCTGGGCGGCGCCCAGCGTGCCGCGCACCGCCTGCTGCGCCAGCGTGTTCACCCGCTCCCGCGCTGCCGGGTCCTCCTCCAGCAGGGTGCCGAGATTGGCGAACAGCCCTTCCATCATCGCCGCGGCGCGGCTGTCGGGGGCGGCGGCGTCGGCGGCCAGGCTGCGCTTGAGGCGGCCCCACACATCCATCAGCCAGGCCGCCACGGTGGGGTGGGAGGCCGCCTCGCGCAGCGCGCGGCCGATGGCGGCGGCGCGCTCCGGGTCGGTCTCCAGCTTCTCGATCTCGGTGTTCAGCCAGGCCTCGAAGGCGATGCGCAGCGTGCTGTCGCCCGGCTCCGTGCGGTCCAGCTCCTGGTTGATGGTGCCGAGGATGCGGCGGGCCACGGCGGCGCCGGCCAGCCAGCCCACCAGCGCGCCGCCCTCGGCCCGCACCCGCGCCTGGATGGCGGCGCGCAAATCGTCCTCCTTCGCCGCCAGCAGGGCCTTGAGCTGCTCCAGCGCCAGGCCGAACACCGCCTGGTGCTGGCCGCCCGCCATCAGTGCCCGCAGCATGCGGGCCAGCAGCCGCGCCGCGCCGGGGCCGGAGACCATGCGTGGCAGCAGCCGCTGGATCAGGCGGCGGGCGCGGCCATCCTCCACCGCGTTCAGCAGGGCGGGCAGGCTGGCGGCCAGCGCCTCGGCGGCGGGGCGGGCGGTCGCCGGGTCGGCCAGCACGCGGCGCAGCAGCCCGGCCACGTCCACCCGCGCCATCACCCGCTGCAACTCCGCCTCGGTGAAGACGTGGTTGGCCACGAAGCGCCCGAGGCCGCGCCCCAGCCGCGCCTTCTGGTTGGGGATGATGGCGGTGTGCGGGATGGGCAGGCCGAGCGGCCGGCGGAACAGCGCGGTGACGGCGAACCAGTCCGCCAGCCCGCCCACCAGCCCCGCCTTGGCCGAGGCCTGCAGCAGCTCCGCCCAGTAGCCGGGCGGCAGCTGGTAGGCGCCCAGCATCAGCGCCGCCATCAGCACCAGCAGGCCGGTGGCGAAGCGCCGGTGGCGGACGAGGTTGCGGCGCAGCTCGGCGTCGGGGTCCGGGAGGAGGAAGTCCGGAGGAAGGGAAGCCGGGGGAGGGGGCGAGGCAGGCATCCCGCCGAAGGTAGTGCGCCACACCCCCTGGCGGGAGGCGGCACGCCCGACAATACGCCGTGCCTGGCCACGATCCCCCGGTGTGCGGCTTGTCTGCGCCGGAGAAGATGTTATTTCATAACATATGGCGATGCTCCCCACCCTTCCACTGGCCGACCCCCTGGCCCTTTCCTCCGGCGCCCTGGCGCGCCTCGCGCTGGCGGCGCTGCTGCTGGCGCTGCTGTGGGGCGGCGTGTTCTGGGCCCTGGCGGCATGAGCGGCGCGGACGCGGCGGGCATCACCCTCACCGACCTGACGCTGACGCATGGGCGCCGGCCGGCGGTGCACCACATCTCCGGCCGCTTCGCGCCCGGCAGCCTGACCGCCATCGTCGGCCCCAACGGCGCCGGCAAGTCCACCCTGCTGCGCGCCATCGCCGGGCTGCACCCGGCGCGGGAGGGCGGGCTGCGCGCGCCGCGCCACGCCATCGCGCTGCTGCCGCAGGCCGCGGCGCTGGACCGCGCCTTCCCGATCTCCTGCCTTGACGTGGTGATGTTCGGCCACTGGTCGCGCGCCGGCGCCTTCCGCGCCCTGCGCCCGGCCGAGAGGCGCGCGGCGCGCGAGGCCCTCTCGGCGGTGGGGCTGGAGGGGTTCGAGGGGCGCCCGGTGGGCAGCCTCTCCACCGGCCAGTTCCAGCGCGTTCTGTTCGCCCGCCTGCTGGTGCAGGACGCGCCGGTGATCCTGCTGGACGAGCCGTTCAACGCCGTCGATTCCCGCACCGCGGCCGACCTGCTGGCGCTGGTGCACCGCTGGCATGGCGAGGGCCGCACCATCCTGGCCGTGCTGCACGACCTCGAGCTGGTGCGGCAGCAATTCCCGCGCACGCTGCTGCTGGCGCGCGAGCCCATCGCCTGGGGGCCGACCGCCGAGGTGCTGACCGCCGCCAACCGGCTGAAGGCCCGCATGATGTCCGAGGGCTGGGATGCCGACGCCGAGGACTGCGGCCTGCCGCCGGACGCGCGCAGCGCCGCCTGATGAGCGGGCTTTCCCTCTACGGCCTGCCCCTCTACGACCTGCTGTGGTCGCCCTTCGCCGAGTTCGGCTTCCTGCGCCGGGCGCTGGTGGGCTGCCTTGCCCTGTCGCTGGCGGCGCCGCCGCTCGGCGTGTTCCTGGTGCTGCGGCGGATGAGCCTGACGGCCGACGTGCTGGCGCATGGCATCCTGCCCGGCATCGCCGCCGGCTTCCTGGTGGCGGGG
>NZ_JCACVY010000272.1:0-4063 GCF_058833935.1 Roseomonas sp. TS2
GCCGCGCTGCTGCGCGACCCGGCCTGGCGCGGCTCGGGCGCCGCCAGCGTCGAGGAATACGCCCGCTGGGCCGGGCATCTCTGCGGCATGGCCTGCCTGAAGATGGTGCTGGCCGTGCGCACCGGCGTGGCGCACCCCATCCTGGAGCTGGCGCGCGGCTGCGCCGCCGAGGGCGGCTATGTGGAGGAGCCGGACGGGCAGATCCGTGGCCTGATCTACGCGCCCTTCCTGCGCTACGTCGCCGCGCGCTTCGGCCTGCGCGCCACGATCCGCCTGGACCTCGCGGCGGCGGAGATCGCGCCGCTGCTGGCGGGGGGCGGCTACTTCATGGCCTCGGTGCACAAGGACATCCGCTGGCCGGAGCGCGCGCCGCCGCACACGGGCGGCCATCTCGTGCTGGTCACCGCCGCCACGCCTGGGGCCATCACCTTCCACAACCCCTCGGGGCACGAGGCGGCGGCGCAGCGGGACGTCTCCCTGCCGCCCGCGGTGTTCGGCCGCTTCTTCGCCGGGCGCGGCATCGCCATCGCCTGAGCCGCGCCGGGTGGCTTTCCCTTGGCGCTTTCCCTTGGCGCCGAGGGGTGGAACGCGCTTTCCTCTCCGCCCCGGCCACCCGCACGCGCGCGGTGAGGAGACGCCCGATGCATCCCGCCCTTCGCCTTCTGGCCGCGCTGCTGCTGCTGTCGCTGCCCGTCCCGCCCGCTGCCGGGCAGGAGGCCGCCAGCCTTCCCGGCCGCATCGAGCTGCACGCCATCCCCTCCCGCACGCTGAGCGATGCCGAGTTCCTGCGGGGCGAGGCCGGGGCGGGGCAGGCGGTGACCACGGCGGGCGAGCTGCGCCTGCCGCCCGGGCAGACGGCCTGGCAGGCGGGCCGGCTGCCCGCCGCGGTGCTGATGCACGGCTCGGGCGGCATCGATGGCGGGATCGAGGCCTGGGCACGGCTGCTGAACGCCGAGGGCCTCGCCACCTTCGTCATCGACGGCTTCACCGCCCGCGGCCTCGTCGCCACCAACACCGACCAGGCGAAGCTCGGCCGGCTGAACCTGATCCTGGACCTCTATGGCGCGCTGGAGGTGCTGGCGCGGCACCCGCGCGTCGATCCGGAGCGGATCGTGCTGATCGGCTTCTCGCGCGGCGGCAAGGCGGCGCTCTATGCCGCCACCGAGCGCTTCCACCGGCTGTGGAACCGCTCCGGCATCGGCTTCGCCGCCTATCTCGCCTTCTACCCCGACTGCTCCGCCCGCTACCGCGAGGACACCCGGATGGTGGCAAGGCCCATCCGCCTGTTCCATGGCGAGGCGGACGACTACACCCTGATGCGCAGCTGCGCCGCGCAGGTGGCGCGGATGCGGGAGGGTGGCGCCGACATCGCCCTCGCCACCTATCCCGGCGCGCATCACGGCTTCGACTCGCCGCTGAGCGATGCCCCCGGCGTCGCCACCCATTCCCAGACCCTGCGGGCCTGCGTCATCGAGGAGCGGGAGCCGGGGCGGCTGGTCAATGCCGCCACCGGGGCGCCCTTCGCCTACAGCGATGACTGCGTGCAGAGGAACCCGCATGGCGGCGGCCAGCCGGAGGCGCGCGCGGCGGTGCGGCAGGCGGTGCTGGAGGAGGTTCGGGCCGCGCTGGTGCGGTAGCGGCGGGGCGGGCCTGCCCCCGCCGCCGGCCTCAGCTTCCGGCGGGTTCCAGCCGCAGGATGCGGCCGCGGGATTCGTCGGTCAGCAGGTAGAGGAAGCCGTCGGGGCCCTGCGCCACCTGCCGCAGGCGCTGCTGGCCCCATAGCAGCCGCTCCTCGCCGGTCACGCGGTCGCCCTCCACGGTCAGGCGCAGCAGGCCCTGGCTGCTCAGCGTCGCCAGGAACAGGTTGCCGCTCCAGGCGGGGAAGGCATCGCCCGTGTAGAAGGCGGCGCCGGAGGGGCTGATCGAGGGCGTCCAGTGGCGCAGCGGGTCCTGCATGCCGGGGCGGGATTCCGCCTCGTGGATGCGCGCGCCGCTATAGGCCACGCCATGCCCCACCACCGGCCAGCCGTAATTGGCCCCGGCGCGGACGAGGTTGATCTCGTCGCCGCCGCGCGGGCCCATCTCCACCTCCCACAGCGTGCCGGTGGCGGGGTTCACCGCCAGCCCCTGCGGATTGCGGATGCCGGAAGCGTAGATCTCGGGGCGCACCCCCTCGCGGCCGAGGAAGGGGTTGCCGGCGGCGGGGCGGCCGTCGCGCTCCAGCCGCAGCAGCTTGCCGGCGAGGTCGCCCATCTCCTGCGCCCGCTCGCTGTCGCGCTGGCGGTCGCCGGTGGTCATGTAGAGCTTGCCGTCGCCGCCGAAGGCGATGCGGCAGCCATAATGGCCGTTGCCCGTCTGCGCCGGCGTGGCGTCGAGCAGGGTCTGCACCGCCTCCAGCGAGGCGGCGTCGGCGCTGAGGCGGGCGCGGGAGAGGCGTGTCAGGTTGCCGCCGGAGACGCTGGCGGCCTGGCAGAAATAGACCTCGCGGGTTTCCGCGAAATCGGGTGCGAGGCGGATGTCGAGCAGCCCGCCCTGGCCGGCGGCGGCCACCGGCGGCACGCCGGAGAGCGGGGCGGAGACCTGCCCCTCGCGGCTGACCAGCCGCAGCCGGCCGGGGCGCTCCGTCACCAGCATTCGCCCGTCGGGCAGGAAGGCGGCGCCCCAGGGGTGTTCCAGCCCCTCGGCGAAGCGGACGACGCGGAAGGCCGTGGCCTCGCTCCGCACCACTGCGCCCGCTCCCTGGCCGGAGGCACCTGTCGTCTGCGCGCAGGCGGGGGCGAAGACCCCGGCCAGCACGCCGCCGGCCAGGGCGATCGCCCCGCGCCGGCCGTGGCTCCGCGTCCCCGCCAAGCCGTTACTTGCCCAGCGCGGTGGCGATCCAGTCCTTCAGCTGGCTCTTCGGCAGGGCACCGACCTTGGTGTCCACCGGCTTGCCATCCTTGAACAGGATCATCGTCGGGATGCCGCGCACCGCGTACTCGTTCGGCGTCATCGGGTTCTCGTCGATGTTCACCTTGGCGATGGTGAGCTGGCCGGCATAGTCCTTGGCGACCTCGTCGAGGATCGGCGCCACCATGCGGCAGGGGCCGCACCACTCGGCCCAGAAATCCACCAGCACGGGGCCGGAGGCCTGCAGCACATCCTGCTTGAAGCTGTCGTCGCTGACGGCCTTGGTGAGTTCGCTCATCGTGTCTTTTCCTCATGCGGCCCGGTGCGCGGGGGCAGGAAGGCACCCCGCCGGGCGCGCGGCTTGCGGTGGAGAGTCGTGTCGCCAGGGCGCCGGGTCAAGCGTTCCCACTCGTGGAGCTGATAACCGCCCGGAGAGCGGCCCGCGGCATAAGGGCCCGCCGCCGCCGTGCCAAGCGGGCGCTATCGCGAAAAACCCGGCACGCCGCGCCGCAGCGCCTCGGCCCGGCCTTCGCGGGAGACCTCCCAGAGCGGGTTGTCCACCGCCAGCCGCTGCCCGCCATCGCGCTGCACCGGGCGCACCACCACCCCGCCGCGTTCCGCGCTCTCCCGCCCGAACAGCGCCAGCGGCACCCGGACATAGACGCCCTTGTCGAAGGAGCCCTCGCCGAAGCGGGCGGCGGAGACATTGGTGAGGGTGGCGAAGCCGCCGACCTCGATGCCGGACCCGAAGCGCCGGCCCAGTTCCAGCGTGGCGCCCCAGTCGCCCGCCAAATAGCGGCCGGCGCGCGCCACGCCGTAGAGGTTCCACACCGGCAGGTCGGCGTAGAGGGAGAGATGGCCGGTGGCCACCGAATAGCCCTGGAAGCCCAGCTTCTGGTCGAAATCCCGCTGCGCCACCCAGGCCAGGTCGAGGCCGAGCGCCCAGGGCTTCTCGCGCGGCCGCCACAGCACCTCGCCCGAGAGGCCGCCGAACATCGGCTCCAGGTAGCCGGCGCTGGCGCGGGCCAGCCAGTCCGGCGCCAGGTTCCAGATCCGCTCGGCATAGAGGGTGGCCAGTGCGGTGCGCCCCTCCCGCGCATAGGCGGCCTCCTCGCTGCGCACGCGGGGCAGCCGGCTGTCGGAGGGCAGGCCGCCGGAGAGGTTGCCCAGCAGC
>NZ_JCACVY010000273.1:0-4060 GCF_058833935.1 Roseomonas sp. TS2
GCGCTGGGGCGCATCGAGATCACGCTGGAGAAGGGCGTGGACACACCCGCCTCGCTGCATTTCGCCGCCGAGCGGCCGGAGACCCTGCTGCAGCTGATGCAGGACGCGCCCGCCATCCAGGCCGTGTTGCAGCAGGCCGGGCTGGCGGCCGAGCAGGGCGCGACGCTGCAGTTCGGGCTGTGGAATGGCGCGCCGCGCCAGGAGGACGGTTCGCCCGGGGAGGGCGAAGGCCCGCCCCACGCCATGGCCCGCCGCCGCCGCGGCGCGGGCCCGGCCTCCGCCCTCCTGGCCTCCGCAGCCGGCGCCCCGCGCGCCGGTGTGGCCGGCCAGATCGACCTCGCCCTCTGATTCCTGCCCCCAAGACGGAGCGCCCCGCCATGGCCATCACCGACAGCGCCGCCATCACCACCGCCACCACCGCGGCGCGCGGCACCGCCAGCGGCAACGCCGCCACCAGCCTGGCGGGGGACATGCAGAGCTTCCTGATGTTGCTGACGACGCAGTTGCAGAACCAGGACCCGCTGCAGCCCCTCGATCCCACCCAGTTCACCACCCAGCTCTCGCAATTCGCCGCGGTGGAGCAGCAGATCGCCACCAACCGCAACATGGAGGCGCTGCTGGAGCTGCAGAACGCCGCCGCCATGCTCACCGCCGCGCCGCTGATGGGGCAGGAGATCACGGTGGCCACCGATTCGGTGGGGCTGCAGGATGGCACGGCGCAGAAGCTGAACCTGCCGGCGCTGAAGGAGGCCGGCGGCGCCAGCGGTGCGCTCGTCACCATCACCGATGCCGCCGGCACCGTGCTGCGCCAGGCCGCCGTGCCGCTGGGCGAGGCGGCCACCGCCTGGCGCTGGGACGGCCGCGATTCGCGCGGCGCCCTGCTCGCCGACGGCGCCTACAAGCTGTCCGTCGCCGGCACCGATGCGCGCGGCGTCGCCAGCAGCACGCTGGACGTGACCGTGACCGACCAAGTGGACAGCATCACCCGCAGCGGCGCCGGGCCGAAGCTCGGCCTTGGCGCCCTCACCGTCGGGCTGGAGGCGCTGCGCGGCCTGTAACGCACCGGAAAGCCACACCGCCGGCGCAAACCGCGCCGCGCCGCATCGCCGTTAATATTCAGGCAACGCCCCTGCGAAAGTTTCGCGGCGCGGGGAAGAACCCTGCGCGCGGAGAGCATGGCGTATGCGTCGACCAGGCGGCCCAAAACGGGCGATGGCAGGACCGGCGGAAGCCGGGCGGGCGGCCACGGCACGGCCGGGGCTGCCGGCGGGCCGTGATGCGCGGTGCGCCGCATGAACGCGGGCCTGCAACGCCTGCTTGCCTCGCTGCGCGCGCTTGGCCCGGCGCGGCTGGCCATGCTCGGCCTCTCGGCGGCGCTGACGCTCGGCGTGCTGGGCTACATGGTGCTGCGCACCACCACCCCGCCCATGGCCCTGCTCTATGCCGAGCTCGACCCGCGCGACGCGGCGCAGGTGGTGGCGGCGCTGGAGCGCGCCCGCGTGCCGCACCGCATCGGCCGCAACGGCACCGAGATCCTGGCGCCCGAGGAGCAGGTGCCGCGGCTGCGGCTGATGCTGGCGCGCGATGGCCTGCCGAGCGGCGGCAGCATCGGCTACGAGATCTTCGACCGCCAGGGCGGGCTGACCACCACCCCCTTCCAGCAGGACGTCAACCGCCTGCGCGCGATGGAGGGCGAGATCGCCCGCAGCATCCGCGCGCTGGAGGGCGTGGCCGCGGCGCGCGTGCACCTGGCCCTGCCGCGGCGCGAGCCCTTCTCGCGCGAGCGCAGCGAGGCGCAGGCCAGCGTGGTGCTGCAGATGCGCGGCGCCCAGCGGCTGGACCGCGAGGGCGTGCAGGCGGTGCTGCAGCTGGTCGCCTCCGCCGTGCCGGGGCTGAAGCCGCAGAACGTGGCGGTGGTGGACGGGCGCGGCGAGCTGCTCTCGCGCGGGCAGGGCGGCGAGGCGGGCGGCGCGCTGGCGCAATCGCGCGAGGAGCTGCGCCGCGCGCAGGAGATGCGCATGGCGCGCGGCATCGAGGAGATGCTGGAGCGCACCCTCGGCCCCGGCCGCGTGCGCGCCGAGGCGGCGCTGGAGATGGACCTCGACCGCGTGCAGGTGACCGAGGAGCGCTTCGACCCGGACAACCAGGTGCCGCGCAGCCAGAGCTCCACCACCGAGAGCAACCGCAGCGGCGAGCCGCAGAACGTCACCGTCGCCAACCAGCTGCCCGGCGCGCCGGCGCCGCCCCAGGGCGGGCCGCAGACGCAGGAGCAGCGGCAGGAGGAGACGATCAACTACGAGATCGGCCGCACCACGCGCAGCACGCTGCGCGAGCAGCCGATGCTGCGGCGCCTCTCCGTCGCCGTGCTGGTCGACGGGGTGTGGGAGCCGGCCGAGGCGCCGGGCGGCACGCCCCGCTTCCGCGAGCGCACGGCGGAGGAGCTGGCGCGGATCAGCGCGCTGGTGCGCGGCGCCATCGGCTTCAACGAGGCGCGCGGCGACCGGCTGGAAGTGGTGTCCCTGCGCTTCGCCGACCCCGGCCAGGGCGCCGAGGGCGAGGCGCCGTCCGGCTTCCTCGGCTTCGCCTCGCTGACGCCCGCGCTGACGGTGCGGCTGGTGGAGAGCGGCCTGCTGGCGCTGGTGGTGCTGGTGGGGCTGCTGCTGGGGCGGCCGGTGGTGAAGCGGCTGATCGCCGGCATGGCGCCGCCGCCCGCGGCGCCCGCCCTGCCCGACGGCACGGGCGCCACGCCCGGCCTGCCCGCGCCGGAGGGCGGCGCCCCCGCCATCGAGACGGACCAGCCGATGATGGACCTGGCCATGGTGCAGGGGCAGATCCGCGTCTCCAGCCTGAACAACCTGGCCGAGCTGGTGGACCGCAACCCCGATGAGACGCTGGCGGTGCTGCGCCGCTGGCTCACCCCGCAGGAGGCCAAGCCGTGAGCCTGACCCGCGCGTTCAACACCCTGGGCCTGACCGGCCCGCAGAAGGCGGCGACGCTGATGCTGGCGCTGGGCGAGGACCGCGCCGGCCGCCTGCTCGCGCGCATGCATGAGGACGAGGTGCGCGACGTCTCCGCCGCCATGGCGCAGCTCGGCACCGTCTCGGCCGAGACGGTGGAGGCGCTGTGCCGCGACTTCGCCGAGCAGATCGGCCAGGCCGGCTCGCTGATCGGCAGCTGGGAGACCACCGAGCGGATGCTGCTGCGCGGCCTGCCGCGCGACCGCGTGACGCAGATCATGGAAGAGCTGCGCGGCCCCGCCGGCCGCACCATGTGGGACAAGCTGGGCAACGTGAACGAGGCGGTGCTCGCCAACTACCTGAAGAACGAATACCCGCAGACCGTCGCCGTGGTGCTGACCAAGGTGCGGCCCGACCACGCCGCGCGCGTGCTGGCGCTGCTGCCCGAGGGCTTCGCCATGGAGGTGGTCATGCGCATGCTGCGCATGGAGAGCCCGCAGGCCGAGGCGCTGGAGGGCGTGGAGCGCACGCTGAAGGCCGAGTTCATGTCGAACCTCGCCCGCTCCGCGCGGCGGGATTCGCACGAGCTGCTGGCCGAGATCATGAACAACCTCGACCGCGCCGCCGAGGGCCGCATCATGGCCGGGCTGGAGGAGCGCGCGGCCGATTCCGCCTCGCGCATCCGCTCGCTGATGTTCACCTTCGAGGATCTGCGGCGGCTCGATGCCGCCGGCATCGCCGTGCTGCTGCGCGCGGTGGAGAAGGACCGGCTGGTGATCGCGCTCAAGGGCGCCTCCGAGACGCTGCGCGAGCAGTTCTTCAAGGCCATGTCGGAGCGCGCCGGCCGCATGCTGCGCGACGACATCGCGAGCCTCGGCCCCACGCGGCTGCGCGACGTGGAGGAGGCGCAGATGGCCATGGTGGCGCTGGCCAAGGAGCTGGCCCAGCAGGGCGAGCTGCGCCTGGCCGAGGGCGAGGCCGAGGAGATGGTGTATTGAGCGCCGCCGTGTCGGGCGAGGCGCCGCTGCGCCACCACGCCCTGCTGCTGCGCCACGCCGCGCCGGCCGCCCCGGCGCGCCCGCTGGCCCGCCCCGGCGCGCACC
>NZ_JCACVY010000274.1:0-4060 GCF_058833935.1 Roseomonas sp. TS2
CATGATGGCCTTCATCGTCGTGCTCTTGCCGGCGCCGTTGCGGCCCAGCAGGCACAGCACCTCGCCCGCCGCCACGGTGAGCGAGACGCCGTGCAGGATGTGCGCGCGGCCGTAATGGGCGTGCAGCCCCTCCACCGCCAGCATCAGAACCGCCCCCCGCCGAGATAGACCTGCCGCACCTGCGGGTCCGCCCGCACCTCCTCCGGCGCGCCGGCGGCGATCAGGCGCCCGCGCTCCAGCACCAGCACGCGGTCGGCATGGCCGAACACCACATCCATGTCGTGCTCGGTGAACAGCACGGCGATGCCGGCCTCGCGCGCGATGGCGGCGGTCTGTTGCATCAGCGCGCCGCGCTCGGCGGGAGCCATGCCGGCGGTGGGCTCGTCCATCAGCAGCAGGCGGGGGCTGTGGGCCAGCGCCATGGCCAGCTCCAGCCGCTTGAGGTCGCCATAGGCCAGCACGGCGCAGGGGCGGTCGGCCTGGGCCAGCATGCCCACACGGTCCAGCAGCGCCTCCGCCTCCGCCGTGTGGAGCCGCGCCGCCGGGCGCCACAGCCCGAGCAGCCGGCGGTAATGCGAGAGCAGCGCGGCCCGCACATTCTCCCGCACGCTCATCGAGCCGAAGGTGGCGGTGACCTGGAAGGTGCGGCCGACGCCGAGCCGCCACACGGCGCGCGGCGGCAGCCCGGTGATGTCCCGGCCCCCCAGCCGCACCCGCCCGGCATCGGGGCGGATCTGGCCATTGAGCATGTTGAAGCAGGTGCTCTTGCCGGCGCCGTTGGGGCCGATCAGCGCCAGCATCTCGCCGGGGGCGAGGGCGAAGGAGACGCCATCCACGGCGCGCACCCCGCCCCAGGCCTTGATCAGCCCCTCGGCCTCGAGAAGGGGCGTGCTCATGCCCGCTTCTCGCCCCATTGGGCCAGGGCGCCCGCGAGGCCGCGCGGGAAGAACAGCACCAGCGCCAGGATGACGAGGCCGAGCAGCAGCCGCCACAACTCCGTCACGCGCGCCAGCTGCTCCTGCAGCCCGGCATAGGCAATGGCGCCGAGGATCGGCCCGCTCACCGTCTGCACGCCGCCCAGCAGCACCATCAGCAGCGCATCGACGCTGCGCGGGATGGCGAGGTAGGTGGGAAACACGCTGCCCTTGCCGAAGGCGAACAGGGCGCCGGCCAGCCCGGCGAAGGCGGCGGCATAGGCGAAGGCCAGCCAGCGGATGCGGAAGGCGTCGATGCCGATGGCCTCGGCGCGCAGCGCGGAATCCCGCTGCGCGCGCAGCGCCAGGCCGAAGGGCGCGTGGATGGCCCGCCGCAGCAGCCACACGCCAAGGCCACAGAGCGCGGCGCTGAGATAGAAGAAGGCGAGCTTCCCGCGCGCCCAGTCGCTCGGCCAGATGCCGAGCAGGCCGTTGTCGCCGCCCGTCACCTCCACCCACTGGAAGGCGACGCTCCAGGCGATCTGCGCGAAGGCGAGGGTGAGCATGGCGGCATAGACGCCGGAGAGCCGCACGCAGAACCAGCCGAAGAGCAGCCCCACCAGCCCGGCGGCGAAGGGCGCCAGCAGCAGCCCCATCTCCATCGGCGCGGCGAGGTGGCGCAGCAGCAGCCCCGCGGCATAGGCGCCGGCGCCGAAATAGGCGGCGTGGCCGAAGCTCGCCATGCCGCCCGGCCCCATGATGAGGTGCAGGCTGGCGGCGAAGAGGATGAACACGGCGAAGTCGGCCAGCAGGATCAGCGGGTAGTCGCCGAGGAAGGGCGCGGCCAGCAGCAGCGCCGCCAGCGCGCCGAGCGTGGCCAGCCGCAGGCCGCGCGGCAGCGGGCGGGGCAGGGGCGGCGCCTGCTCGCTGGCCGGTGGCGCGCCGGGTGGCGCCCCCAGCAGCCCGTGCGGCCGCAGCACCAGCACCACCGCCATCACCAGGAACACCAGCACCAGCGTGATGCGCGGAAACACCAGGATGCCGAAGGCGTGCAGCTCGCCGATCAGCAGCGCCGCCAGGAAGGCACCGGGCAGGCTGCCCAGCCCGCCGATGACGACGACGACGAAGGCCTCGACGATGATCGCCATGTCCATGTGCAGCGTGACGGCCTCGCGCGGCAATTGCAGCGCGCCGCCGAGCCCGGCGAGGGCGGCGCCGAGGAAGAACACGGCGGTGAAGAGCAGGCGCTGATCGACGCCGAGGGCGGAGACCATCTCGCGGTCCTGCGTCGCGGCGCGCAGCAGGATGCCGAAGCGGGTGCGGTGGAACAGCAGCCAGAGCAGCCCCAGCACCACCGGCCCCACCGCGATGAGGAACAGTTCGTAGCGCGGGAAGCGCAGGCCGAGGATCTCGACCGCGCCGCGTAGCAGCGGCGCGCGGGGCCCGAACTTGTCGTCGGCGCCCCAGAGCAGCAGCGCCACATCCTGCACGATCAGCACCAGCGCGAAGGTGGCGAGAAGCTGGAACAGCTCCGGCGCGTGGTAGATGCGGCGCAGCACCGTCATCTCCAGGGCCGCGCCGAGCGCGCCCACGCAGAGCGCCGCCAGCAGCACGCCCCCCCAGAACCCCCAGAAGCCACCCAGCTCCGCCAAAGGCCCGTGGCTGACAAAGGTCCAGGCGAGAAAGGCGCCCAGCATGTAGAGGCTGCCATGGGCAAAGTTGACGATGCGGCTGACGCCGAAGATCACCGTCAGCCCCGAGGCCACCAGGAAGAGGGAGGAGGCGCTGGCCAGTCCGGCCAGCGCCTGGACGGCCAGGGCTTCCAAGGCGGTGCTACTCCTGCGGCCGCCAGGCGCGCACCTGCTCGTCGCCGGGCAGGTAGTTGGCGCCGTCGGCATAGCGCCAGTCCACCATCCTGCCGCGCCGGCCTTCGAGCTTGGTGCGGCCGACGAAGGCGCCGAGCGTCGCCTGGTGGTCGAGCGCGCGGAACTCCACCTCGCCCGTGCCGTAGCCGGTCTGGTAGCGGATGCCCTTGAAGGCCTCGACCATCGCCTCCGTCTCGGTGCTGTTCGCCTTGCGCAGCATGGCGGCGATGGCCTGCACCGTGTCGTAGCCGACGATCGATCCGCAGCGCGGCAGCTCGTTGTACTTGGCGCGGTAGGCGTCGCGCAGCGCGGTGTGTGTGGGGTTGTCCAGGTCGTCGCGCGGGTAGCCGGTGACGATCCAGCCATCCGGGCATTCCTCGCCCAGCGGCTCCAGGTATTCCGGCTCGCCGCTCAGCATGGAGGCGACGGCGCGGCCCTCGAACAGGCCGCGCGTGTTGCCCTGGCGGACGAAGTTCAGCAGGTCGGTGGCGAAGGTGACGTTGAAGATGCCCTCGGGCTTCATCCGCTCCAGCGCCTGCACCGTGGCGCCGGCATCGATGCGGCCGAGCGCCGGGAACTGCTCGCCGACGAACTCCACATCCGGCCGCTTCGCCTTCAGCAGCTCGCGGAACCACTTCACCGCCGACTGCCCGTATTCGTAGTTGGGCGCCACGGTGGCCCAGCGCTTGGCTGGCAGCTTGGCGGCTTCCTCCACCAGCATGGCGGCCTGCATGTAGGTGCTGGGCCGCAGGCGGAAGGTGTAGCGGTTGCCGCGCGACCAGACGAGCGCGTCCGTCAGCGGCTCGCTCGCCGCGTAGAGGCGCTTGTTCTGCCGGGCGAAGTCGGCCAGGGCGAGGCCGACATTGGAGAGGTAGCCGCCGGCCAGCAGCGCCACGCGCTCGGCGTTCAGCAGCTCGCCGGCCAGGCGCACCGCGTCCTCGGGGCGGCCGGCATCGTCGCGGAACACGGTCTCCAGCGGGCGGCCGCCGATGCCGCCGGCGGCGTTGACCTGCTCCTGCGCCAGCAGCCAGCCATTGCGGTAGGGCCCGAGGAAGGCCGGCTGTGCCGTGTAGGAATTGATCTCGCCGATGCGGATGGGGCTGCCCTGGGCGCGCAGCACGGCCGGGCGCGCCAGCGCTCCGGCGGCGATCCCGGCCAGCAGCATGCGGCGGCGCAGCCCGCGCGCGTCGGTCTGGAGGAGGGTCATGGTGGCGGTCCTTCTGCCTGTCCTGGCATCGGCGGAGCCGAGTGGCGGCGAATGTCCTTCCTGTCATCCCGCAG
>NZ_JCACVY010000275.1:0-4039 GCF_058833935.1 Roseomonas sp. TS2
ATGGCCGCGCGACGGGAGAGGGCGCACATCGCCGCCTCACATGGGGCGTCCCCCGCCATGCCACCAGGGCCGGCGGGCGACGGCCCGCCGCTCTCCGGCAGATCCGGCGCCGGGCCGTTCAGAACAGCCTCTCGAACAGGCCCTCGCGGCGCCGCTGGATCACCGGGGTCTCGCCATCCACCGGCTCGCGGCCGAGGGCGGAATTCTCGCGCAGGCGCTGCGACTCGCGCTGCGGGTCCACCGCCACGCCGGGCGCCGGGGCGTCGCGCCAGAACATCAGCCGGTCCACCACGCTGCGGTCGGGCTGGTCGAGGCGGGTGCTCTCCTCGTCCACCTGGCCGCGGATGCCGGTGGGGACGCGCGGCCCGGCCTCGGCCAGCAGCGCCATCTCGCCCGAGGAGGGGGCGCTGGAGGCGCCGACGCCGAAGGCGGCGCCCGGCGCCACCGTGGCCTCGCCGGCGGCGCGGCCGCGCAGCTCCTGCGGGCGGGGGGTGCCGGGCCGCGGCGGCGGCAGGTCCCCCAGCGTCGGCGGCAGGGAGAGCGGGGCGCGGGTGACCACGCTGAACTCGTCCGGCGCGTCGCGCGTGAAGCCGAGGGTGCGGGCCGTGTCCGAGCCGCAGCCGGAGAGCAGCAGACCGCAGGCGAGCGGCAGGAGGGCGGCGCGGGCCCCGGGAAGAGCCGGGATGCGGAAGGGGAGCAGCCTCATGGCGTTTCCTTAGCCGTCTGTCGGGGGCGGAACAAGGCGTCGGCGATCAGCGCCACCACGCCGAGCACGATGGCGGCATCGGCGAGGTTGAACACGTACCAGTGGAAGGAGCCCACCCAGAAATCGGCGAAATCCACTACCGCGCCGAAGCGCAGCCGGTCGATGACGTTGCCGATGGCGCCGCCGACGATGCCGCCGAGCGCCACGGCGGTGAGGCGGTTCTCGGCCCGGGCCAGCCAGCGCAGCAGGAAGGCGACGACGGCCAGCGCCAGCAGGGCGAGGCCGGCGCGGTGCCAGACCGTGTCCCCCGCCAGCAGGCCGAAGGTGACGCCGCGGTTCCAGACCATGGTGAAGTCGAAGCCGAAGCTGCCGAAATCGAGCAGCTTCACCTGGAAGCGCTCCGGCAGGCGCAGCACCTCCAGGACCCACCACTTGCTGGCCTGGTCGGCCACCAGCAGCCCGGCGGCGATCGGCAGCCCCAGCTTCAGGCTCATGCGCCCAGGCTCACACCGTTCGGGCTCATGCCATTCGGGCTCATGCGGCGGCGCTCTCCACCACCGCCTCGCAGCGGCGGCAGAGGGTGGGGTGGGCGGCGGAGGCGCCGACCTCGGGCAACACGCGCCAGCAGCGCTCGCATTTCTGGCCGGGCGCGAGGTCGGTGGCGACCTCGGGCTGCGCCTCGCCGGACGGCTCGATGGCCACCTCGGAGACGATCAGCACCTCTTCCCACAATTCCGGCGGCAGCAGCCGGGCGGCCTCACCCGCCGCGCCGAAGCGCACCCGCGCCTGCAGCGAGGAGCCGATGCGGCCCTCCTTGCGGTCCAGCTCCAGCAGCTGGGTGGCGCCGCGGCGCGCTTCCCGCACGCGCTCCCACCGGGCGGCCAGCGCCTCGTCCCGCCACTCCGCCGGCACGGCGAAGAAATCCTCGAGGTGGACGGAGCCATCCTCGGAGGGGAAGCGGGCGAGCCAGGCCTCCTCCGCCGTGAAGGGCATGACGGGGGCGAGCCAGGTGGTCAGGCAGCGGTGCAGCGCGTCCAGCACGGTGCGGGCGGCGCGGCGGCGCGGGCTGTCCGCCGCGTCGCAGTAGAGGCTGTCCTTGCGGATGTCGAAGTAGAAGGCGGAGAGGTCCGTGGCGCAGAAGGCGTGGATCTCGGGGTAGACGCCGTTCCAGTCGTAATCCCGCACCGCCTTGCGCAGCCGGGCGTCCAGCTCGGTCAGGCGGTGCAGCACCCAGCGCTCCAGCTCGGGCAGCTCGGCATGGGGGAGCTTCTCGCCCTCCTCGAAGCCGTCGAGGTTGCCGAGCAGCCAGCGCAGCGTGTTGCGGATGCGCCGGTACAGCTCCGCCTGCTGCGCCAGGATGTTCTTGCCGATGCGCAGGTCGTCCGCCGTGTCCGAGTTCATCACCCACAGGCGGAGGATGTCGGCGCCGTACTGCTTCGTCACCTCCTGCGGCGCGGTGACGTTGCCGAGCGACTTCGACATCTTCCGGCCGGTCTCGTCCAGGACGAAGCCGTGCGTCAGGATCGCCTTGAACGGGGCGAAGCCGTTGGCGCCGACGCTCTCCAGCAGGGAGGAGTGGAACCAGCCGCGATGCTGGTCCGAGCCCTCCAGGTAGAGGTCGGCCGGCACCGGCAGGCCGCGGTCGCGCAGCACGAAGGCGTGGGTCGAGCCGGATTCGAACCAGACATCGACGATGTCCATCACCTGCTCATAGGCGTCCGGGTCACGGTCCGGGCCGAGGAAGCGGGCGGCGGCGCCGGGCCTGTACCAGGCATCCGCGCCTTCCTCGGCGAAGGCGGCGCAGACGCGGTCCAGCACCGCCTGGTCGCGCAGCACCTCGCCGGTGCGCTTCTCGACGAAGACGGCGATGGGCACGCCCCAGGCACGCTGGCGGCTGATGCACCAGTCCGGCCGCGCCGCCACCATCGAGCCGATGCGGTTGCGGCCCATGTCCGGCACGAAATGCGTCTCGGCGATGGCCTGGAGCGACTTGGCGCGGATCTGGTTGGCATCGTCCATGGCGATGAACCATTGCGGCGTCGCGCGGAAGATCACCGGCTTCTTCGAGCGCCAGCTATGCGGGTAGCTGTGGGTGATGAAGCCCTTGCCGGCGAGGTGGCCGGTGGCCTCCAGCGCCGCCCACACCGCGTCATGCGCCTTGAACACGTGCAGCCCCGTGAAGCCCGGCGCCTGCACCGTGTAGGTGCCGTCATCCCCCACGCATTCCGGCACGGCGATGCCATGGGCGCGGGTCAGGTGGAAATCGTCCTCGCCATGGGCGGGGGCCATGTGGACGAGGCCGGTGCCCGCCTCGGTGGTGACGAACTCGCCCTCCAGCAGCGGCACCTCGAACTGGTAGCCGCCCTGGTTTCCTTCCCAGCTCCGCAGCGGGTGGGCCGCGATGACGCCGGCCAGCTCCGTGCCCTTGAACACGCGCGTCACGCTGAAGGCGGCCAGCCCCACCTCCTTGGCGAAGGCGCCGATCAGCGCCTCGGCCACGATGAAGCGCTGGCCGGGGCGCACCAGGGTGGTGCCCTCCGCCACGCCATCCACCGTCAGCAGGGCGTAGTCGATCTCCCCGCCATAGGCGAGCGCGCGGTTCGCCGGGATGGTCCAGGGGGTGGTGGTCCAGATGATGGCCTCGGCGCCGATCAGATCGGCGGCTCCCGCCTTCACCACCGGGAAGCCGGTGTAGAGGATGGCCGACTTATGGTCGTGGTACTCGACCTCGGCCTCGGCCAGGGCGGTCTTTTCCACCGGGCTCCACATCACCGGGCGCAGGCCGCGGTAGAGGGAGCCGTTCATCAGGAACTTGCCGATCTCGCCGGCGATGGCGGCTTCCGAGGGGAAGTCCATGGTGGCGTAGCGCCCGGCCCAGTCGCCGGCGACGCCGAGGCGCTTGAACTCCTCGCGTTGCACGTCCAGCCAGTGGGCGGCGTAGGCGCGGCACTCGGCGCGGAACTCCAGCACCGGCACGGCGTCCTTGTCCCGCCCGCCCTGGTACTTGCCCTTGGGGTTGCGGTACTCCTCCTCGACCTTCCACTCGATCGGCAGGCCGTGGCAGTCCCAGCCGGGGATGTACTCGGCGTCCTTGCCGCTCATCTGGGCGGCGCGGTTGATGACGTCCTTCAGCACCTTGTTCAGCGCGTGGCCGATATGCAGCGCGCCATTGGCGTAGGGCGGGCCGTCATGCAGCACGAATTTCTCCCGCCCCGCCGACTGGGCGCGCAGGCGGTCCCACAGCCCGATCTTCTCCCACCGCTCCAGCCAGCCGGGCTCGCGCTTCGGCAGGTCGCCGCGCATCGGGAAGGGGGTCTGCGGCAGGAACACGGT
>NZ_JCACVY010000276.1:0-3987 GCF_058833935.1 Roseomonas sp. TS2
TGGCGGCGGGCAGCAGGGCGGCGCCGGCCATCAGGCCGGCCAGCGTGCGACGGGTGATCATGCTGTCTCTCCTTGTAGGCGGGCATCGCCCGCGGGCTTTCTGGGCGGGCGGGCGTTCGCGGGCCTTGTGGCCGGGCGCCTGCCCGCCGGAAGCTCGTCAGGCCGCCGGGGCCTCGGCGGTGGCGCGTGGCGCGTGGTCCATGGCGCTCTGCGCGTTGAACTCGGCCTCGGACACGCCGTAGATCTCGCGCAGCCGGGCGGCGGTCAGGCCCTCGGGCGGGCCGTCGAACATCATCCGCCCGCCCTGCATGGCGATGACGCGGGTGCAGTATTCCCGCGCCGTGTCCAGGTGGTGCAGGTTGCAGAGCACGGTGATGCCGTCGCGCCGGTTCACGTCGCGCAGCGCGTCCATCACGGTGCGGGCGTTGCGCGGGTCGAGGCTGGCGATCGGCTCGTCGGCCAGGATGATGCGCGATTCCTGCATCAGCGCCCGCGCGATGGCGACGCGCTGCTGCTGCCCGCCCGAGAGCGTGTCGGCGCGCTGCAGCGCCTGGTCGGCGAGATCGAAGCGGTCCAGCGCCATCAGCGCCATGGCCCGCTCCTCGGCGGGGAAGTGCTTGAACAGCGTGGCCACGGTGCCGAGCATGCCGGGGCGGTGGTTCAGCCGCCCCACCAGCACGTTGGTCAGCACGTCGAGCCGCTGCACCAGGTTGAACTGCTGGAAGATCATGCCGCAGCGGGTGCGCCAGTCCCGCAGCCCCTGGCCGCGCAGCGCCGTGACATCGACGCCGTCGTGCAGGATGCGGCCCTCGGAGGGCTCGGTCAGGCGGTTGATCATGCGCAGCAGCGTGGACTTGCCGGCGCCCGAACGGCCGATCACGCCCACCATCTGGCCGGCCGGCACCTTCAGGCTGACGCCGGAGACCGCCTGCGTCGCGCCGAAGCGGCGGGAAATGTTCTGAAGCTCAAGCATCGGCCACCCTTTGCGTTGCGCCGCCTATAGGGGGCGCCCGTGACAGGGCGATGAAGGGCCGATGACAAGCCGATGGCTCGGCGGGGAAAGTGGCGGCGGGCCGGGGCGGCCGGCCCGCGCGCTTTCCGTCCGCGCGGGTTCACGGACGATGCTCTGGCTCTTTGTTCCGGCGCGCATCTCCGCCCGGTCGGGCAAGGCAGCCCGCCCGGGATCTGCTCTAGCGCCCCACCAGCACCAGCACCACGCCGAGCACCACGATGAGGGCGCCCGCCACCTCGCTGCGCTTCAGCGTCTCGCGCAGGTAGAAGCGGCTGAACAGCAGCGTGAACAGGATCTCCGTCTGGCCCAGGGCGCGCACCATGGCCACGGGGGCAAGGGCGAAGCCGCTGAACCAGCAGGCCGAGCCGCAGGCCGAGAGGGCGCCCACCTGGGCGCTGGTGCGCCAGGTGCGGAACACGGCGCGCATCTGCTCCGGCTCGCGCAGCGCCAGCCAGCCGCCCTGCATCACGCTCTGCAGGATGTTGGCGGCGACCAGCGTGACGAGGGCGCGCAGGATCGGGTCCGGGTGCGGCAGCTCCAGGTTGGCGCTCTTGATGAAGATGGAGGTCAGCGCGAAGCAGGCGCCGGCGCCGAGCCCGTACAGCGCCGCCGGCTGGGTGGTGGCGCGCAGCAGGGTGGCGGCGTCCATCGCCTTGCCGGCCAGCGAGAGGTAGAGCACCCCGCCCACCCCCACCGCGATGCCGAGCCAGGCCAGCGGCGAGAGCTGCTCGCCCAGCAGCACCAGCGCCAGGATGGCGCCCTGCACCGCCTCGGTCTTGGCATAGGCGGTGCCGACGGCGAAGCCGCGCGCGCCGAAGGAGAGGATCAGCAGGTTGGTGCCGAGGATCTGCAGCAGCCCGCCCAGCGCGGCAAAGGCCAGGAAGGGCAGGGTGGGGCCGGGCGGCACATGCCCCATCAGCAGGGCGTACAGGGCCAGCAGCAGCACCCCCACCGGCACGCCGTAGAGATAGCGCACCACCCCCGCGCCATTGACCGAAAGCTGCCCGCGCAGCTTCTGCTGGAGCGCGGTGCGCCAGGTCTGCAGCAGGGCGGCGGTCAGCGTGATGGCGATCCAGAGGGGCATGCGCGGGTTCCGGCGGCAGGGCTTCCCAGGTTAGACAGCCTCGGCGCGGCTGTAGAGCCACGGAGGGGTGCCGGATGCGGATGGCTGCCCCGCCCGCGCATCTGTGCGCGCCGCGGGCTTCCGCGCCGCGCCCCGCGCGCCGATATCCGCGGCGGACCGACGTGAAGGAGCTTCGCATGACCCGATTCCCTGGCCTGCCGGCCACCGCCCTGGCCGCCGCGGCTCTGGCCATCGCCGGCCTCGGCGGCGCCGCGCCGTTGGCGGCCCAACCGGCGGAGAACCCGGCGAATGCCTCCTCCACCGCCACGCTGCCGGAGACGGTGCTGAGCCTCTCGGAGACGGCCGAGGTGCTGCGCGCGCCCGACGAGCTGCGCGCCAGCCTGCGCGCCGAGGCGCGCGGCGCCAATGCCGCCGCCGTCCAGGCACAGGTGAACCGGGTGATGGAGCAGGCCCTCGCGGCCGCGCAGGGCGTCTCCGGCCTGCGCGCCAGCACGGGCGGCTACTGGACCAACCGTGTCGAGGAGGGCCGCAGCTGGACCGCATCGCAGACGCTGAACCTGCGCGCCGCCGAGCCCGCGGCGCTGCTGGAGCTGGTGGGCCGGCTGCAGGGGCAGGGGCTGGCGATGGGCGAGCTGAGCTGGCGGCTCTCGCGCGAGGCGGAGACGGCGGCGCGGCAGGAGGCGGGGAAGCTCGCCATCGAGGCGCTGCGGCAGCGGGCCGAGGCGGTGGCCGCGCAGCTTGGCCTGCGGGTGGCCGGCATCCGGCATCTGCGGCTCGACGCGCCGGAGGTGCCGATGCCGCGGATGATGGCAATGTCCACCGCGGCGCGCCGCGAATCGGCCCCGCCGCCGGTCACGGCGCCCGAGGAGGTGGCCGTCGCCTCCACCGCCGCGGCCGAGATCCTGCTGCGCCGCTGAGCGCGCGAGGGGGCCGGGGCGTTTCCTACCCCGGCCCTGCTTCATCTCACGCCTTGGCGGCCTCGTCCCAGCGGTAGCGGAAATCGCAATGCGTGGCCCCGCCCATGATGGTCTGGGTGCGGGTCATCTTCAGGCGGGGGTCGTAGCCCTCGCAGAAGGCGCCATCGCGGTTGCAGGAGAGGATGGCGCCCAGCTCCTGCAGGCCCATCTCCTTGTAGCTCTCGGCGTAGCGGCAGCGGGTGACGTTGAAATCGAAATTCTCCGCATCCTGCCGCACCACCTCGACGCGCAGCGCGTCCTCCCGCGTCCAGCGCGGCTGGATGCTGACGAAGTGCTCGAGCGAGGGCTCCGGCGCCTCGGCCGCCATGCCGGCGGCGGCCTGCTTGGCCAGCTTGACCACGGCATTGCGCAGGATGCGCCGCGCCGCCTCCTCGCCCAGCTCGGCCGCCATCTCCTCGTAGATGCCCTTGGCGAAGGCGGCCTCGATGCGCCGCTGCTCCAGGATCGACACTGACATAAGGTTCTGCCCCGCTCCGTTTGTCCCGCCGGCCATTGTAGCGGCGGGAGGGGAGGGCGGCGGCGGGTGGGCGCGTTTTTTTCTTCCGCCCGGGCTGCCCGGAGCGCCGGACGGGTGGCATGATCGTCCGACATGTCCGCCACCTTCGCCGGGATCGCCCTGCAACTGGTCGCCATCGCCTTCTTCGTGGCGATGGACACGACCATCAAGCTGATGACGGCGGACTACGCCGTGTCGCAGCTGATCTTCGCGCGCTTCGCCTTCCATATCCTGTTCGTGGCCCTGCTGCTGCGCGTCTTCACCGGGCCGCTACCCTGGCGGTCCCGCGCGCTCGGGCTGCAGGCGGCGCGCAGCCTCTGCCTGGCCTCGGCCAACTTCCTGTTCTCCCATGCCCTGGCCCATGTGCCGCTGGCCGACGCGACGGCGGTGAACTTCGCCTCGCCGCTGTTCACCGTGG
>NZ_JCACVY010000277.1:0-3981 GCF_058833935.1 Roseomonas sp. TS2
CTCGGCGGCGAAGGCGCGGCGCGCCTGCTGGCCGGGCATGGTGATGTTGCGCCGGCGGCACCACTCCTTGAACGGCTCCGGCCGCACGGCGATGCGGATGACGCGGTAGCCCTCACCCATCGCCCGCGTCACATCCTGCTGCGCGCCGGAGAGCCAGTCATCGTAGTGCTCGCTCATGTCCGGCATGAAGTTGCGCAGGGCGTCGAAGGATTGCTGGTCGTACCAGGCGAAGCCCATGATCGGCTTGTCGCTCATCGGGGTTCCTCTGCGGTGCTGGCCGGCCTGGCGCCGGCTTCCACGAAGGTTCTACAAAAAATGAGACGGCGTGGCAGCGCCCTGTGCGCCTCTCAAGAAGCAGTTGATATCGTTGAATAAAAGGTTAACGCGATATCGGCCTCCCGCATCATGCCGCCGGGCTGCTCATCTTGCCGTCCCTGCCAGGCGTTCCGCCGCCCATGCCGCCGCCTCCGCCACCACCGCCGACGGGTCGGCGCGCAGCGCCTCGGCCACCGGGCGCAGCGTGGCGTCGCCCGAATTGCCGATGGCGTTGAGCACGTTGCGCACGAAGCGGTCCCGCCCGATGCGCTTGATGGGCGAGCCGCTGAACAGGGCGCGGAAGCCGGCATCGTCCAGCGCCGCCAGCTCCGCCAGGCGCGGCGCGGTGAGGTCCTCGCGCGGCATCAGCCCCGGCTCGCGCGCGGCGGCGGCGAACTTGTTCCAGGGGCAGACGGCCAGGCAGTCGTCGCAGCCATAGATGCGGTTGCCCATGGCGGCGCGGAATTCGTGCGGGATGGGGCCGTGATGCTCGATGGTGAGGTAGGAGATGCAGCGCCGCGCATCGAGCCGGTAGGGGCCGGCGAAGGCATCGGTCGGGCAGGCGGTCAGGCAGCGTGTGCAGCGGCCGCAATGGTCGGCCTCGGCGCCGGTGGGGGCGAGGTCGAGCGTGGTGTAGACCTCGCCCAGGAACAGCCAGGAGCCGTGCGCGCGGCTGACGAGGTTGCTGTGCTTGCCCTGCCAGCCCAGCCCCGCCGCCTGGGCCAGCGGCTTCTCGGCCACCGGCGCGGTGTCGACGAACACCTTGAGCGCGCTGTCCTGCCAGCGCTCCACCATCCAGCGGGCCAGCGCCTTCAGGCGCTTCTTGACGATGTCGTGGTAGTCCCGGTTGCGGGCATAGACGCTGATGGCGCCACGGTCCCGCCGTTCCAGCAGGGCGAGCGGGTCCTCCGCCGGGCCGTAGTTCATGCCGAGCGCGATGACGGAGACGGCCTCGGGCCAGAGCGCCCGCGGGTGGGCGCGCTGCTCGGCGCGCTCGGCCAGCCAGCCCATCTCGCCCTGCATCCCCGCGGCGAGGAACGCATCGAGCCGCGCCCGCACCTCCGGGCCGAGATGGGCGGGGGCGAAGCCCACCGCGTCGAAGCCGAGCGCCAGCGCCTGGTCGCGGATCTCCGCCGCCCGGCCTTCAGGCGTGGCGGCGGGGGCGGGCTTCTTACCCGCGCCCACGGTAGTTCGGCACGTCCTGCGCCGGCACCCAGACGCCCTCGGGCGCGGTGCCGGTCTGCCAGAAGACGTCGATCGGGATGCCGCCGCGCGGATACCAGTAGCCGCCGATGCGCAGCCACACCGGGTCCAGCACCTCGGCCAGCCGGACGCCGATGCCCACCGTGCAGGCCTCGTGGAAGGCGCCGTGGTTGCGGAAGCTGGTGAGGTAGAGCTTCAGGCTCTTGCTCTCCACCAGCCAGTCGCCGGGGATGTAGTCGATGACGAGATGGGCGAAGTCCGGCTGCGCCGTCAGCGGGCAGAGCGAGGTGAACTCCGGCGCGGTGAAGCGCACGCAGTAGCGCCGGCCGGGATGCGGGTTGGGCACGCGCTCCAGCACCGCCTCCTCGGGCGATTGCGGCTGGCGCGTGGCCTGGCCGAGCATGGTCAGGCCGGAGACGTCGTGAGAGGCGGTCATGCGGGGGTCTCCTCGGGCTTGCGCCAGCCGGCTTCCAGGGCGGCGGCCTCCTCGGCCAGGCGGCCATCGAGGATGGCCTGGCGCAGCCGCGCCATCAGGCGCTGGTAGTAGCGGATGTTGTGCCAGGTGAGCAGGATCGGCCCCAGCATCTCCCCCGCCTTGAACAGGTGCTGCAGGTAGCCGAGGGAGTGGCGGGTGCAGGCGGGGCAGTCGCATTCCGGGTCCAGCGGGCCGGTGTCCTCGGCGTGGCGGGCGTTGCGGATGTTCACCACGCCATGGCTGGTATAGGCCCGGCCCGTGCGGCCCGAGCGCGTCGGGATCACGCAGTCGAACATGTCGACGCCGCGCATCACCGCGCCGATCAGGTCGGAGGGCGTGCCGACGCCCATCAGGTAGCGCGGATGCGTCTCGGGCAGCATCGGCACGGAGAAGTCGAGGGTGCGGAACATCTCCGCCTGTCCCTCGCCGACGGCGAGGCCGCCGATGGCGTAGCCCTCGAAGCCGATCTCCGTCAGGGCGCGGGCGCTTTCGGCGCGCAGATCCTCGAAGACGCTGCCCTGCTGGATGCCGAACAGCCCGTAGCCCGGCCGCGCGACGAAGGCTGCGCGGGAGCGGGCGGCCCAGTCCATCGACAGCCGCATGGATTTTCCCGCCACCTCATGCGTGGCGGGGAAGGGGGTGCATTCGTCGAAGCACATGGTGATGTCGGCATCCAGCAAATGCTGGATCTCGATGCTGCGCTCCGGCGTCAGGCGGAACTTCTCGCCGTTGATGTGGCTCTGGAAGGTGACGCCGTCCTTGTCCAGCTTGCGGAGCTGCGAGAGGGACATGACCTGGAAGCCGCCGGAATCGGTCAGGATCGGGCCGTGCCAGTCCATCATCTTGTGCAGGCCGCCGAGCCGGCCGACGCGCTCGGCACCGGGGCGCAGCATCAGGTGGTAGGTGTTGCCCAGCACGATGTTGGCGCCGGTGGCGCGCACCGCATCGGCCGTCATGCCCTTCACCGTGCCGGCGGTGCCGACGGGCATGAAGACCGGAGTGGCGACATCGCCATGCGCGGTGTGCAGCGTGCCGGCGCGGGCCTTGCCGTCCTGGCACTGGCAGCTCCAGTGGAGCGTCATGGGGCGGTGTCCTCCCGGAACAGCAGGCTGGCATCGCCATAGGAGTAGAAGCGGTAGCCCTGGGCGACGGCATGGGCATAGGCATCGCGCATCCGCGCCGTGCCGGCGAAGGCCGAGACCAGCATGAACAGGCTCGATTTCGGCAGGTGGAAATTGGTCAGCAGCAGGTCCGCCGAGCGGAACACATGCCCGGGCAGCAGGAAGATGTCCGTCAGGCCGCGGAAGGGATGGATGACGCCCTTCTCGTCCACCGCGCTCTCCAGCAGCCGCAGCGCGGTGGTGCCGATGGCGACGATGCGGCCACCTTTCGCCCGCGTCTCGTTGATGGCGGCGGCGGCTGTCTCCGAGATATGGCCCCACTCGGCGTGCAGCTTGTGCTCGCGCGGGTTCTCGGCGCGGATGGGCAGGAAGGTGCCGGCGCCGACATGCAGCGTCAGCGAGACCTGCGCCACGCCGCGCGCCGCCAGCGCTTCCAGCAGGCGGGGGGTGAAGTGCAGGCTGGCGGTGGGGGCGGCCACCGCCCCCGGCTCGCGCGCGAAGATCGGCTGGTAGTCCTCCCGGTCCTCCGGGCGTGGGCCTTCGGGGCGGGCGATGTAGGGCGGCAGCGGGATCTCCCCCGCGCGCTCCAGCGCGGCGGCGAGCAGCCCCTGGTCGGGGCCGAAATCGAGCAGCACCGCGCCGCCCTCCTGCCGCTCCACCACGCGCGGCGCCAGCTCCGGCGCGCCCTCGATCGACAGGATATCGCCCGGCCGCAGCTTCTTCGCGTTGCGCACCAGCGCGTGCCAGATGCCCCCCCCTTGGTCCCCGGGCTCGGCGCGGTTGAGCATGATCTCCAGCCGCGCCTCGCCGCGCCGGGCGCGCAGCCGCGCGGGGATGACGCGGGTGTCGTTCACCACCATCAGGTCG
>NZ_JCACVY010000278.1:0-3979 GCF_058833935.1 Roseomonas sp. TS2
GGGGGAGGAGGCGGGCTATGCACCGTCCAGGCGCGCATCACCCCTCCAGCACGCCCTTGGTGGAGGGGATCACGCCGGCCGCGCGCGGGTCCGGCTCCACGGCGGCGCGCAGGGCGCGGGCCACGGCCTTGAACACGCCCTCGGCGATGTGGTGCGCGTTGGTGCCGGCGCGCTGCACGATGTGCAGGGTGATGCCGGCATTCATCGCGAAGGCACGGAAGAACTCCTCGAACAGCTCGGTGTCCATCTCGCCGATCTTGTCGCGCGGGAAGGTCACGCTCCAGGCCAGGAAGGGGCGGCCGGAGATGTCGATGGCGGCCTCGGCCAGCGTCTCGTCCATCGGCACCACGGCGTGGCCGTAGCGGCGGATGCCGCGCTTGTCGCCCAGCGCGCGCTTCACCGCCTGGCCGAGCACGATGCCCACATCCTCGGCGGTGTGGTGGAAGTCGATGTGCAGGTCGCCCTTCGCCTGCACGTCCATGTCCAGCAGGCTGTGCCGCGCCAGCGCCGTCAGCATGTGGTCGAGGAAGCCGATGCCGGTGCCGATGCTGGACTGCCCCGTGCCGTCCAGGTCGAGCGAGACGCGGATCTCGGTCTCGCTGGTGCTGCGGGCGATGTCGGCGGTGCGGGGCTTGGCGTCCATGGGGGCTTCCTAGACCGCGCGAGGGGGGCTTGCCCAGGGGAGAGCGTGCGGAAGGCGGGGCTCGGCACCGGCCTTAACGCTCCGCCAAGCGGCCGCCGCCAGTCTGGCGCCGAAGCGGCCCGGCCGGGGCGGGCGCAGCAGGCCGACAGCAGCAGGCAGAGAGCAGGAGGGGGCAGGGCCATGGGCATGACGCGGCGCCGCATCATCAGCGCGGCGGGGTGGCTGCAAGCGGGCCTGCCGGCGGCGTGGTTCCGCGCGGCGGCGGCACAGCCCCTCGCCGCGCCGGCGGCAAAGCCCCTCGCCGCGCCGGCCGCAAAGCCCCTCGCCGCGCCGGCGACGCTCGCCCGGCTGGCCGAGGCGGAGGCCGCCCTGTTCCTGGAGCACGGCGCGACGCTCGGCGCGCTCAGCCTGACCGAGCCGCTGAGCGCCGAGAGCCGCGCCATGCTGCGCCAGCGGCGCAGGGAGGCGGATGTGGCGCTCGGCGCGCTGCTGGATGCCGTCCGCTCCGATCCGGGGCTGCCGGACGGCCCGGCCCTCGCCGCGGCGCTGGCGGCGGTGGCGGATTCGCAGATGGTGATCGTGCTGCTGCGCGCCGGCATGGACCGGCCTGCACCGGACCGCCCCGCCCCCTCGGCCATCGCCTGGGCCGAGGCGCGGGCGCGGCAGGAGGCCGCCATGGCGGCGCTGCGCGGCCTGTTCTGGGCCCGCCTCAGCCTGCCCGCGCCGCCGGCCCTTCCGCCGCCGGGGCCGGAGGCGGCGCCGGCCGGGCCGCAGGCTGCCGCGCCGCCCGCGGCCCCGCGCACCGCCACCGCCGGCCCGGCCCCGGGCGGGCGGCAGCCGGGCTGGCCCTGGCTGGCCTGGCCCTGGCTGGCGCCGGCCGGCGGGCTGGCGCTGCTGCTGCTGCTGGCCCTGCGCGCCGCGGGGCGGGAGCGCACCGACCAGGGCCGCGCCGCGCGGCGCGTGGCGGTGGACTGGCCGGCCGAAATCGTGCCGGCGCCCGGCCTGCAGCCGGTGGCGGCGCGCATCGTCAGCCTGTCCCTGGGCGGGGCGGCGCTGCGGCCGGAGCGGGCCGGCTGGGGTGGCCGGCTGCGGCTGGCGCTGCTGCGGCTGCTGCGGCTGCTGCCGCCCGGGGCGGGGCGGGGCCGCATGTGCCTGCGCAACGCCCGGCTGGGCGAGGTCGAGGTGCAGCTGGTGCAGCAGGAGGGTGGCCTGCTGCGGCTGCGCTTCCTGGCGCTGGACGCGGCGCAGGCGGCGCTGATCGGCGGCCTCGTGGCGGCGTCCGCCGCCCCCCCGGCCGATCCTGCGGCGGACGGCTCCGGCCGGCGGGAGGACAGCCCCGCCAGCGCCACGCCCAGCGCCGCCACGGCCGCGCCGCAGCCACCCCCCGCCGAGTGGGAGACCTGGCGCGGCGGTTGAAGCACGCCCCCGCTTGTTGCGCCGCATCGGCGATGCCATCTCGGCGGCATGAACGCGACGTCTCACGATCCCCGCTACGATCCCCTGGGCTGGCACGGAACCACCATCCTCTGCGTGCGCAAGGACGGAAAGGTGGCCATGGCGGGGGATGGCCAGGTCTCCATGGGTCAGACCGTGGTCAAGAACAACGCCCGCAAGGTCCGCCGCATCGCCGGCGGCAAGGTGCTGACCGGCTTCGCCGGCGCCACCGCGGACGCCTTCACCCTGCTGGAGCGGCTGGAGGCCAAGCTGGAGCGCTTCCCCGACCAGCTCGAGCGCGCCGCCGTGGAGCTGGCGAAGGACTGGCGCACGGACCGCTACCTGCGCCGCCTGGAAGCCCTGCTGGCGGTGGCCGACAAGGACCGCTCCCTGCTCATCACCGGCAATGGCGACGTGCTGGAGCCGGAGGATTCCATCATCGGCATCGGCTCGGGCGGCAACTACGCCCTGGCCGCGGCCCGCGCGCTGATCGACGTGGACGGCATGAACGCCGAGGACATCGCCAAGAAGGCCATGGGCATCGCGGCCGAGATCTGTGTCTACACCAATGGCCGCTATGTTCTGGAGACGCTCTGAGCCATGTCCGCGACCGAAACCGTGAACCTCTCCCCGCGCGAGATCGTCTCCGAGCTGGACCGCTTCATCATCGGCCAGCATGAGGCCAAGCGCGCCGTCGCCATCGCGCTGCGCAACCGCTGGCGCCGCCAGCAGCTGCCCGAGGCGATGCGCGAGGAGGTGGTGCCGAAAAACATCCTGATGATCGGCCCCACCGGCTGCGGCAAGACCGAGATCGCCCGGCGGCTGGCCAAGCTGGCCGACGCCCCCTTCATCAAGGTCGAGGCCACCAAGTTCACCGAGGTCGGCTATGTCGGCCGCGACGTGGACAGCATCGTGCGCGACCTGGTGGAGATCTCCATCACCCGCATGCGCGAGACCGCCCGCCGCGAGGTGCAGGCCAAGGCGGAGCTGGCCGCCGAGGAGCGGCTGATCACCGCGCTGGTGGGCGAGGGCGCCTCCGGCGAGACGCGGATGAAGTTCCGCCGCATGCTGCGCGAGGGGCAGCTCGAGCAGAAGGAGGTGGAGGTCCAGGTCTCCGACCAGGGCGGCGCGACGCCCGTGGGGATGATGGACATGCCCGGCATGCCGCCCGGACAGATGGCCAACATCCAGGAGATGATGGGCAAGATGTTCGGCCGCCAGGCCAAGTCGCGCAAGCTGACCGTGGCCGAGGCGCGCATCGCCCTCACCCAGGACGAGGCCGACCGCCTGCTGGACCAGGAGAAGCTGACCCGCGACGCGGTGGCGCATGCCGAGAACCACGGCATCGTCTTCCTCGACGAGATCGACAAGGTCTGCGCCCGCTCCACCGATGGCGGCGGCCGTGGCGGCGACGTCTCGCGCGAGGGCGTGCAGCGCGACCTGCTGCCGCTGATCGAGGGCACCACCGTCGCCACCAAGCACGGCCCGGTGAAGACGGACCACATCCTGTTCGTCGCCTCCGGCGCCTTCCACATCGCCAAGCCCTCCGACCTGCTGCCGGAGCTGCAGGGCCGCCTGCCGATCCGCGTCGAGCTGGGCGCGCTGACGCGGGAGGATTTCCGCCGCATCCTGACCGAGCCGGAGCACTCCCTGGCGAAGCAGTATGTGGCGCTGCTCTCCACCGAGGGGGTGACGCTGGAGCTGACGGACGACGCCATCGAGGCGGTGGCCGACCTCGCCGCCGAGATCAACGCCCGCGTCGAGAACATCGGCGCCCGCCGCCTCGCCACCGTGCTGGAGAAGCTGCTGGAGGAGGTCTCCTTCAGCGCCAGCGACCGCAACGGTGAAACGGTGCGCGTCGATGCGGCGTATGTGAAGGAGAAGGTCGCGCCGCTGGCCGCC
>NZ_JCACVY010000279.1:0-3958 GCF_058833935.1 Roseomonas sp. TS2
TGCAGGACCAGATGCGCTGGAACAACTGGATCCTGCTGCTGGGCGGGCGCAACGCGGCGGAAGGCCAGCTTCCCGGGCCCTCGGGCGGCAACCTCTCGGTCGAGCAGGTGCTGGTGACGGAGCCGGAGGTCTATATCGGCACCGGCATGGCGCAGCCGCCGGAGGGCAGCGCCGCGCCGCGCCTGGGCTGGGGGGTGGCGCCGGAGGTGGCGCGGCGCAGCCTCGCGGAAGCGCTGCGCGCGCCGGAGCTGGCGCACCTGCCGGCGGTGCGCCAGGGCCGCGCCTTCGGCCTGTGGAACTATCTCGGCGGCACGGCGCTGAACGTGGTGGCGCTGGAGGCGATGGCGGGCTGGCTCTACCCCGGCCTCGCCGCCACGCTCGATCCGGCGGCGACGCTGGCCGAGATCAACGCCCGCTTCGCCGCCGCCCCCTGGCAGGGCACCTTCTGGACGGCGGCGTGACGCCTCACCAGCGATAGGCGAGGTTGGCGATCACCGTCCGCCCAGGGCCGTAGTAGCAGTAGTTGGCGCCGGTGCAGGAGGAGACGTACTCCTTGTCCGCCAGGTTGCTGGCATTCACCGAGAGCTTGTAGCGGTCCCACTCATAGCTCACCGAGGCGTCGAACAGCGTGACGGACGGGGTGCGGTACACGTTGGCGTTGTCGCCGTAGAAATTGCCCATGTAGCGCACGCCGCCGCCGAGGCCGAAGCCGGCGAGGCGGCTGCCCTCCTGGAAGCGGTACTGGCCCCAGAGATTGGCCATGTGCTCGGGCACCAGCGCCGGGCGGTTGCCCTGGCTGCCGCCGTTGTCGCTGGTGATCTCGGCGTCCATGTAGGTGTAGCTGGCGATCAGGCTGAGCCCCTCGGCCAGGCTGGCCACCGCCTCCAGCTCCAGCCCCCGGACGTTGATCTCGCCGGTCTGCACCTGCGCGGCGGGCACCACCGGGTCGCGGGTGGTGACGTTGGTCTGCGTCAGGTCGAAGGCCGAGGCGGTGAAGAAGCTGTTCATCCCCGGCGGCTGGTACTTCAGGCCGATCTCGTACTGCCGGCCCTCGGTGGGGCGGAAGGCCTCGCCGCCGGCGGTGGAGCCGGCGATCGGGTCGAAGGAGGTGGAATAGCTGACATAGGGCGAGAGGCCGTTCGGCGCCGCGTACA
Organism: Roseomonas sp. TS2; assembly: GCF_058833935.1. Lineage (NCBI taxonomy): Bacteria > Pseudomonadati > Pseudomonadota > Alphaproteobacteria > Acetobacterales > Roseomonadaceae > Roseomonas > Roseomonas sp. TS2. The sequence goes on from NZ_JCACVY010000279.1 coordinate 1,155, forward strand.
TCAGCGCGGCGCGGCCGGTGAAGGCGTTGTCGTTCTGCGTGGTGCGGTTGTCGTTCAGGCGGGAGGTCTGCTCGCTGCCGGCCCAGTCCTGCCGCCCGCCCAGCAGCAGGATCCAGTTGTTCCAGCGCATCTGGTCCTGCAGGTAGAGGCCGAGCTGGTGCAGGTCGTCGTTGCGGTTGAGGGCGTAGAAGGGGGCGCGGCGCGAGTCCGGCACCGTAAGGCCCCGGGCGGGGTTGAAGATGTCGACCGACGGGCCGGTGCCGAAATAGGTCTCGTAGCGGCCCCAGTACTGCCGCACATCGACACCCGCCAGCACCTTGTGCACCACCGGGCCGGTGCTGAAATCGGCCTGCAGGCCGGTGTCGAGGTTGATCGTGTCGGAGCGCTCGCGCTGCACCAGGGTGCCGCGGTTCAGCGTCCGCAGGTCCGGCTGGAAGCCGGTCGCGTACATGGTGTCGTACTTGACGGTGTTGTGCGTGTAGCGGGTGTTCTGCCGCAGCGTGAAGACGCTGTTCAGGCGCTTCTCGATGTCCCAGCCCAGCGTGGTGGTGGTGACGTCGGAGCGGCTGAAATCCTCCTCGCCGGCATAGCGGCTGCGCGGGATCTTGCCGTTCGGGTTGTAGAGCAGCGTGCCTTGCGCCGGCAGGCCGATGGGCGAGCCGCCCTGGTCGTACTGGTAGGAGCCGAGCAGGGTGACGCGCGTCTCGCCATCCGGCCGCCAGGTGAGGGCGGGGGCGAAGAAGTAGCGGTCGTCGCCGACGTGGTCCACATCGGTGTCGCTGTTCCGAACCAGCCCGGTTGCGCGGTAGGAGAACTGCCCGGCCTCGTCCAGCGGCCCGCCCAGGTCGAAGGCGCCCTGGAAGCGGTCATTGTTGCCGGCGGAGAGGTTGACCTCGCCGAAGGGCGTCTCGGTCGGCCGCTTGCTCACCAGGTTGATCAGCCCGCCCGGCACGGTCTGCCCGTAGAGCACCGAGGAGGGGCCGCGCACGATCTCGATGCGCTCCAGCCCGTACTGCTCGATGCTGGTGGGGCCGAACTGGCGCAGCAGGCGCAGCCCGTTGAGATACTGGCTTGGCCGCGCGTCGAAGCCGCGGATGCGCGCGGAATCGAAGCGCGGGTCGAAGCCGGAGAGGCCGGCGGTGACGCCGGGGGCGTAGCGCAGCGCCTCCTCCACGCTGCGCACCGCCTGGGCGTCGATGCGGTCCCGCGTGATGACGGTGATGGCCTGCGGTGTCTCGATCAGCGGCGTGTCGGTCTTGGTGGCGCTGGCGGCGCGGCCGGCGACGAAGCCCTGCACCGGGCCGGTGGCCGTCTCCCGCTGGCCCTGCACGTCCACCGTGGGCAGCAGGATGGCGCCGCCCTGGGTGAGCGGGGAGGTGCCGGCCTCCTGCGCCAGGGCGCCGGCTGAGAGCGCCAGCAGCACCGGGGCCAGGGAGAGAAAACGGTAGCGACGCAAGGACATGGCCATCGGCTCGGCACCTGGGAAAGGGTCGGAGATGCCGGCGCTTTAATTCAAGTGATAATTAATCGCAAACGATTGCCGCGCGAAGCCCTGCATGGCGCCGCCATTGATGCGGAAAAGGCACGCCGTCCCGGGGCCGCAACGGCACCAGGACGGCGGCCGCGCGGCTCAGATGTCCGCGCGGATGTTGGCGGCGCGTGCCACCTCGCCCCAGCGGGCATGGTCGCGCTTCACGCGCGCGTCGAACTCGGCCGCCGTGCCGCCGCCCGGCTCGTCGCCCTGGCCGGTGATGCGCTCGCGCACCGCCGGGTCCTGCAGCGCCTTGTTCAGCGCCTCGTTGACGCGCTGGACGATCTCGGGCGGCGTGCCGCGCGGGGCCGAGATGCCGATCCAGCTGGTGATGGTGAAGTCCTGCACCCCCTGCTCGGCGGCGGTCGGGATGTCGGGGAAGGCGGGGGCGCGCTGCTCGCCCGTCACCATCAGCCCGCGCACCTGCCCGGCCTTGAGGAAGGGCGCCACCACCGAGGCGGCGTCGAACAGGCAGGAGAAGCGGCCGGCGATGAAATCCTGCATCGCCGGGCCGGAGCCGCGATAGGGGATGCTCTCCATGGCCGGGTTGCCAATGCGGGTGCGGAACAGCTCCATCGCGCAGTGCGACATGCTGCCGGCGGCGGCGGTGCCGTAGTCGATGCCCTTGGGCTGCGCCTTCACCCAGGCGGCGAACTCGCTCACGGTCCTGGCCGGCACGGAGGGATGCACGCAGAGCACCAGCGAGCTTTGCAGCGCGAGGCCGACCGAGACCAGCTCCAGCGGGTTGATGGTCATGCCCGGGAAGGTGTGCGGGTTGATGGCCATGGAGCTCGAATTGGCGGCGAGCATGGTGTAGCCGTCGGGGCGCGCGCGCAGCACCGCCTCGGTGCCGATATTGCCGCCGGCGCCGCCGCGGTTCTCGATCACCACCGACTGGCCCAGCGCGGCGGACATGCCGGCCTGGATGACGCGGGCGGCGAAATCGGTCTGGCCGCCGGGGGGGAAGCCCACCACCAGCGTCAGCGGCCGGGTGGGCCAGGCCTGCGCCAGCGCCAGGCGCGGCGCCGCCAGCCCGGCGGCCGTGGCGCCGAGGCCGGCACCCAGCACGGCGCGGCGGGAAAGGGCAGGAGGGGCGTCGTTCTTCTCGGTCATCCCGGTGTTCTTTCTTGGAGGCATGAGGCGGCGCGGCGGGCAGGCCGGCCGGTGCCGCTGGATGCGCCGCCGGAGGACCATGCCGGTCCTCCCGCGCGCGCCATTCCGGCGGCAGGCCGGCCCGTGCGGGGCCGATTCATGAGCGGCATGACTAGAAGGG
>NZ_JCACVY010000280.1:0-3910 GCF_058833935.1 Roseomonas sp. TS2
CCGCGCCCTGCACCAGCACCCACTGCCCCGGCTCCAGCCTTCCGCGCCAGAGCAGGGCGGAGGCGGCGGTGGGGTAGCTGATCGGCATCGCCACGGCAGCGGCGGCCTGCGGGCCATCGGCCAGGGTGGCGGGCAGCGGCACCACATGGATGTCGTCCGCCACCGCCTCCTCCGCCATGCCGCCCCAGTCCAGCGCCGCGAAGACGCGGGTGCCGGGCGGCGGCGCCACGGCGTCCGGCGCCGCCTCCAGCACGGTGCCCACCACCTCGGTGCCCGGCACGAAGGGCAGCGGCGGCCGGCGCTGGTACTTGCCCGCGACGACAAGCTGCTGCGCGAAGGAGACGCCCACCGCCTCCACCCGCAGCCGCACGCCCCCTGGACGCAGCGGCGGCGGCGGGATCTCCTTCATCTCCAGCGCGTCGAAGTCGCGCCAGGATTCGCAGACGATGGCGCGCATCACGGAGTCTCCTTCATTGGGCCTCGATCTTCGCGTCGCGCACCAGCTTGCCCCAGCGGGCGTATTCGGCGCGGGTGAAGGCGGCGAAGGCCTCGGGCGTGTCGGCCACCGGGTCGGCGCCGAGCGTGGCGAGGCGCTCGCGGGCCTCGGGCGTGGCCACCGCCGCCGCCACCGCCTGCTGCAGGGCCTGCACCACCGGCGCCGGCGTGCCGGCCGGCGCCCAGATGCCGTACCAGGTGGCGATCTCGTAGCCCGGCACCCCTGCCTCGGCCACGGTGGGCAGCTCGGGGAAGGCGGCGACGCGGCCGGCGGTGCTCACCGCCAGCGCCCGCAACTGCCCGTCCCGCACCGCGCCGGCGCTGCTCGGCATCGAATCGAACATCAGCTGGATATTGCCCGCCAGCAGGTCCGCCAGCGCCGGGCCGGAGCCGCGATAGGGCACATGCGCCATCTGCGTGCCGGTGAGCTGCTTGAACAGCTCCCCCGCCAGGTGCGGCGCCGCGCCGATGCCGGAGGAGCCGTAGGCGGCCCGCGCCCCGTTCTGCTTCAGCCAGGCGATCAGCTCCGGCACCGAGCGCACGGGCAGGTCCTTGTTCACCACCAGCATCAGCGGCACGCGGGCGATGTTCGTCACCGGCTCGAAGGCCGCCAGCGTGTCGAACGGCATCTGCGGGTTGAGGTGCGGGATGATGACGTGCAGCGAGGCGTTCACCAGGAAGGTGGCGCCATCCGGCGCCGCCCGCGCCACCTCGCCGCTGCCGACGATGCCCGAGGCGCCGCTGCGGTTCTCCACGATCACCGGCTGCGGCAGGCGCTGCGAAAGCTGCTGCGTCACCACCCGCCCCAGGATGTCGGTCGGCCCGCCCGGCGGGTAGGGCACGACGAAGCGCAGGGGGCGCGTGGGCCAGCTCCCCTGTGCCACGGAGGCGGCGGGCGGCAGCGCGGCGAGCATGGGCATGGCGGCGAGCGCCGCCCTGCGGGTGATGCGCATGGATGGAGGTTCCCTTCCCTATTTTCTTGTCTCGTCCCACCATCGCCGCACGATGAGGGAGGAAATGCAATGGACCACGGGCTGAAGCCCTATCGCGGGCTGCGCGTGCTGGATGCCGGCCAGGGCATCGCCGGGCCCTATTGCGGCATGCTGCTGGCGGCCGCCGGCGCCGATGTCATCAAGCTGGAACCGCCGGAAGGCGACTGGTCGCGCGGCCTCTCCACCCGGCGCGACGGTCAGTCGGTGATGCACACCACCTTCAACCGCGGCAAGCGCAGCGTGGTGCTGGACCTGAAGTCGCCCGAGGGCCGCGCCGCCGCCAGCGCCCTCGCCGCGCGGGCGGACGTGCTGATCGAGGCGTTCCGCCCCGGCGTCGCCGCCCGCCTCGGGCTGGGGCCGGAGGCGACGCCGGAGAATGCCGTCTGCCTCTCCATCTCCGGCTTCGGCCAGACCGGCCCCTATGCGGAGCGGCCCTGCACCGATTCGGTGGCGCAGGCCTATACCGGGCTGGTGGCGCTCAACACGGGCGCCGACGGCGCGCCGCACAAGGTGGGCTGCCTGGTGGCCGATGTCGTCACCGGCATCTCCGCCTTCGCCGCCGTGCAGGCCGCCCTGGCCCAGCGCCAGCTCGACGCGGCGCCGCGCCGCCGCGTGCTGGACATCTCGCTGATGGCCGGCACCGCCGCCCTGCTGGCCATGCCGATCGCCGAGGCGGGGCTGCTCGGCCAGGCGCCCGCCGCGCTGAACGTGCCCGCCGGCAGCTACCGCGCCGCCTGCGGCAACTGGGTGATGGTGGCACTGGTGCGCGAGGCCGAGTTCGTCGCGCTCTGCGGCGCCATCGGCCGGCCGGACCTGCCGCAGGACCCGCGCTTCGCCACCTTCGCGGACCGCGACCGGAACCGCGACGCCCTGCTCCCCCTGCTGCGCGAGATCTTCGCCCGCGAGAGCGCCGAGCACTGGCTGCGCGCCCTGCACGCCGCCCGCCTGCTGGCCGAGAAGGTCAATACCCCGCTCGACTGGCTGGCGGACCCGCATGTGCGGGCCGTGGGCGCGGCGCCGATGATGGCGCAGCCGGAGCTGGGCCAAATGCCAATGCCCAGCCTGCCGGGGCTCGGCGCCTGGGTGGCGCCGGCGCCGGCATTGGGGGCCGACACGGCGGCGGTGCTGGCGGAACTGGCGGCAGCCTGAACAACAAGGCCGGGGGAATGAATTCCCCCGGACCCCCTTCTTTTTTCTTCGAGTCAGGATGTCAGCTCGGCCACCGTCACGCGGTCCTCGGAGACAGGCCAGAGGCGGGCGGCCACGCGCTCCTCATTGAACTGGGCGACCACCGTGCGGCCCAGTTCGGCCACCGGGCGGCGCAGCGTCACCGTCGCCACGCGGGCCAGGCCCAGGGGCACCTGCTCCGGCTCCCGGCCATCCAGGATGATGGCGTCGCGCGGGCGGGCGAAATAGCCGCGCGGCCGGGTGAACAGCAGCACCGCCCCGGCCGCGCGGTCCTCCGCCGAGATCGGCCGCGCCGGGCGCAGATGCACCACCTCCGAGGAGCGCGGGAAGGGCGACCGATAGAAATGCGTGACCGGATGGCCGGGCGCGGCCACCTCCAGCTCCAGCGTCCAGTCCGGCGCCACGGCCACGGGGCCCCAGCGGCCATCCTCGCCCGTGGTGCGGCGGTGCAGCGCCTCGCCCATCCGCGCGCCACTCTCCGGGTCGGTGCGCCACACCGTCACGGTGGCGCCGGGCACCGGGCGGTTGGTCTGCACGCCCCCCGGCGTGCCGCTGACGATACCATCCAGCACCGGCCGCGCCTCCGGCACGATCGCCAGGCGCTCCGGCTCCCGCCCCGCGATGAAGCGGTAGATCTCGCGGAAGGCGCGCGGGTGGTAGGCCACCTCGCGGTGGTCGAGCTGGCCCAGCACCAGGTTGGTCGCGCCGCGCAGCGCCGGCCCCGTGGCGTCGATGCCGGTGGGCGTGCCAGGGCGGCCATAGGCGGCGCCGTCGGACTGGGTATAGACGTCGTTGCCGTCGCTCCGCAGGGTGAGGAAGGCGGTGCCGGGCACCACATCGGTCTCGCCGCCGTTCAGCCGGCGCAGGAAATCCGAGCGGCCGTTGAACTCACGGTTGCGGTTCCACTCCCAGTCATAGACGCCCCGGTTCGGCGTGCCGCACAGCACCGCGTGGGAGACCTGCGGGGCACCGCCGCCATGCACCACGAAATGCCGGATCGGGTAGCCGCCACGGCTGTTGCCCACCAGCGCCACCCGCGCGGCCCCGGTGCGCTGGCGAAGCGCCGCCACGGCCTCCTCCACCGCGCGGCGGAAATCCTCCGTGCCGCTGCGCCGGGGCTGCGGGATGGCGTCGTCGTCGCGCGCCAGCGGGTCGGGCAGGTTGAGGGCGGCGAGGCACCCGCGCGGCCAGCCATTCGATTCGAAGCGCCACAGCGTGGTCATCCACAGCGCGGC
>NZ_JCACVY010000281.1:0-3887 GCF_058833935.1 Roseomonas sp. TS2
GAGGCGGAACTGGCCGAGGCGCGGCGCGTGCTGGAGGAGACCTCGCTGGCCGCGCGCATGGCGCAGATGGCGGGCACGCCCATCGAGGCGCTGCGCCGCCGCCTGCCGGATTCGGCGCAGGGCTTGCTGGACCGGACGGTGCGCCAGGCCCTCTCCACCGCGCTGCGCGCCGCGATGCGCAGCCGGCCGGACCGCACCCCCACCGGGCTGCGGCAGGACTGGCTGCACCGCGGGCTGGCCGCCGCCTCGGGCGCGGCGGGCGGCGCCTTCGGCCTGCCGGGCACGCTGCTGGAGCTGCCCGTCTCCACCGCCGTGCTGCTGCGGCAGATCGGCGCCGAGGCCGCCGCCGCCGGCGAGGACCTCGACGACCCGATGACCGGCGCCGAGTGCCTGAAGGTGTTCGCCCTCGGCGGCCCCGGCCCCGCCGACGACGCCACCGAGACCGGCTACTTCGCCACCCGCCTGGCGCTGGCGCAGTTCCTGCCCAACATGAGCGCGGCGCTGCTGCCGGGCTTCGTCGGCGCCATCGCGGCGCGCTTCATCGGGCCGCTGAGCTTCAAGCTCTCGGCCCAGGCGGCGCCGGTGGTGGGCGCGGCGGCGGGGGCGGCGGTGAACCTCGCCTTCCTGGAGCATTTCCGCACCCTGGCGCGGGCGCATTTCACCGTGCGCCGGCTGGAGCGCACCCATGGCGCCGGGGCGGTGCGGGCCGCCTACGAGGTGCTGGCGGCGCGGGCGCGCCACCAGGCCGCCTGAGGCGGCGCCCCCGCCTCAGCCCCAACTGCCTCAGCCCCAACTGCCTCAGCCCCAACTGCCTCAGCCCAGGAGCTGCCCGATCACCCGCGCCGTGTAGTCCACCACCGGGATGACGCGGCCATAGTTGATGCGCGTCGGGCCGATGACGCCGATGGCGCCGACGATCTGCTCCTGCCCGTTGCGGAAGGGCGCCACCACCATCGAGAGGCCGGCGCTGTCGAACAGGCCGGACTCGGCGCCGATGAAGATCTGCACGCCCTGGCCGCGCTGCGCCAGCTCCAGCAGGCGCAGCATGGTCTCCTGCGCCTCCAGCCGCTCGAACAGCGCCTGGATCTCCTGCACGCGGGCGATCTGGTCGAGATTCTCCAGCAGCTTGGCCTGGCCGCGCAGGATCAGCGAGCCGCCGCCGCCGCCGGCCCAGGTGGCCAGCCCCTGCTCGATCATCTGCTGCGTCAGCGTGTCCAGCGCGGTGCGGTTGGCCTGGATCTCCTCGGCCACCATGCCGCGCGTCTCCTCCAGCGTGCGGCCGGAGAGGCGGGCATTGATGAAGTTGCTGGCCTGGGTGAAGGCGCTGGGCGGCAGGCCGGCCGGCACCTCGATGACGCGGTTCTCCACCTGGCCATGCGCGTTCACCAGCACCACCAGCGCCCGCCCGGGCGAGAGGGCGACGAACTCGATGTGCCGCACCGCCGCCTCGGTCTTCGGCGCCACCACCAGCCCGGCGGCGCCGGCGAGGCCGGAGAGCATCTGCCCCGCCTCGGACAGCGTCTCCTCCATGCTGCGGCCGGCAGCGGCGCAGCGTATGGCGATCGCCTCCCGGTCCTCGTCCGAGAGGTCGCCGAATTCCAGCAGCCCGTCCACGAACAGGCGCAGCCCCTGCTCGGTGGGCAGCCGCCCGGCCGAGGTGTGGGGGGCGTAGAGCAGCCCCGCCTCCTCCAGATCCGCCATGGCGTTGCGGATGGTGGCCGGCGAGAGCGCCAGCGGCAGGCGGCGGGAAAGGGTGCGGGAGCCGACCGGCTCCCCGGTTTCCATGTAGAGCTCCACCACCTGCCGCAGGATGGTGGCGCCGCGGTTGTCGAGCCCCGGCAGGAGGTGCAGCCCTCCCCGGTGGCCGGTGAACAGCGGCGATGGGCCCTTTCCTTTGGCCAAACTCTTCGATTCCTTCATCACGTTGCGGCGCTCTGCCCCGGCCTCAAGCATCCGTGAAGCAATCGGGTGACACTTCGCGCCAATCTTGTCACGCGCGGACACATCCTGGCCATCAACGCGTTGCACTTCTTCTATCCTAATGGTGTGCCGCAGGGCGCGAACAAGCGCGGAGGGCCTCATGACGGATATGTCTGGACTTCGGCTCTGGCCGCTGGCGCTGATGGGTTGGCTCGCGGCCTATCCGCCGGCCACCAAGGATGCCGCCAACGAAACCCCGCCCGGGCTTGAGGAGGCGGAGGGAGAGCGTGCCCAGGCGGGCCAGCCCAGGCCGGGCACCCGCGCGGCCTGGCTCGGCATGTCCCGCGCCCGCTACGCCCAGCTGACCGACGAGGAGCGCGCCCGGCTGCGCGCCGAGCGCCGCGCGGCCCGGCAGGCCGGACAGCCGCTGGCCTGATGGTGGCCAGCAACCCCGTTCTGCTCGGCTTCCTGCTGGTGCTGGGGCTGTTCGCGATGGGCGCCACCCTCGCCGGCCTGCTGCTGGAGCGCGCGGCGCGCCACCCCCGCGCCGCCGCCGGGGTGGTCGTGGCGGCGATGTTCGGCCTGTCCTGGGGCGGGATCCTGCTGCTGCGCGACTGAGCCGGCCGCGCCTCAGCCGCGCCAGAAGCGCGGCATGAACAGGATCAGCACGGTGAACAGCTCCAGCCGCCCCAGCAGCATGGCGAAGCAGAGCAGCCATTTCGCCGCCTCCGGCAGCCCGGCGAAATTGCCGGCCGGGCCGATCACCGGCCCGAGCCCCGGCCCGACATTGGAGAGCATGCTGACGGCGGCGCTGGCGCTGGTGAGGAAATCCAGCTCCATCGCCATCAGCGCGATGGTGAGCGCGCCGTAGCAGAGGAAATACAGCGCGAAGAACACCACCACGGAGCCGATGACGTCGTCCGGCAGCGGCCGCCCGGCATAGACGCGCGGGAACACGCCGCGCGGGTAGAGCAGCCGCAGGAAATGCGCCCGCAGCATGATGGCCACCACCACGAAGCGGAAGATCTTCATGCCGCCGGCGGTGGAGCCGGTGCAGCCGCCGACGAACATCAGCGCGAAGAAGATGCCGGTGGCGGCACCCCCCCACTGCATGTAGTCGGCCGAGGCGAAGCCGGTGGTGGTGACCACCGAGACGACGTTGAGCGCCGCGTGGCGCAGCGCCGCCTCCACCCCGTAGGTGCCGCGCAGCACCAGGATCGCCGCCACCAGCAGGATGGCGCCGAGCAGCAGGCCGAGCAGCGCGCGCACCTGCGGGTCGCGCAGGATCTCCCAGTCCCGCCGCAGGGCGCGCAGGTAGAGCACGAAGGGCAGCGCGCCGGCCAGCATCCCCGCCGTGGCGATCCAGTGGATGGCCGGGTTGTCCCAGTTGGCCAGCGAGGAATCGGAGGTGGAAAAGCCGGCGGTGGAGATGGTGCTGAGCGCGTGCACCACCGCGGCGAAGGGCGCCATGCCGGCGGCGAGATAGGCCAGGGCGCAGGCCACCGTCATGCCCAGATAGACGGCGCTGATGGCGGTGGCGATCTGCCGCGCGCGCGGCAGCACCTTCTCCGAGCGGTCGGAGCTTTCGGTGCGGAACAGCTGCATGCCGCCGACGCCGAGCGCCGGCAGGATGGCCAGCGCCGTGGCGATGATGCCGATGCCGCCCAGCCATTGCAGCAGCGAGCGCCAGAGCAGGATGCCCGGCGGCGCGTGGTCCAGCCCCGTGACGACCGTGGCGCCGGTGGTGGTGAGGCCGGAGACCGCCTCGAAATAGGCATTGGTCACGCTGCCGCCGAGGCCGGGATGCAGCGAGAGATAGAAGGGGATGGCGGCGCAGGCGGTGATGGCCGCCCAGCTCAGCGGCGTCAGCACGAAGGCCTGGCGCAGCGTCAGCCCGCCCTTCAGCGGGCAGCGCGTGGCGCGGAACAGCAGGCCGGCGCCGGCCAGCAGGCCGAGGCTGGCGGTGG
>NZ_JCACVY010000282.1:0-3884 GCF_058833935.1 Roseomonas sp. TS2
GAGGCCACGCCCGAGCTGCGTGCCCCCCGTGGTGGCGAGCGTGGTGGCGAGCGGGCTGGCGAGCCACGCGCCATTGCCCTCCGTGGCGACCTGGAACTGCCGCCGCCGCCGCCCGTGCGCAGCCCCGCGCCGCCGCCGCGCCCGGCCGAGCCGTTGCCGCCGCGCCGCGCCACCCGGCCGGAGCCGCAGCCCGTGGCGCAGTTCCAGCTGCCGCCGCTCGACCTGCTGACCCCGCCCCCCGCGCGCCGCGCCAGCGGCCCGGACGAGGCGGCGCTGCAGGCCAATGCCCGGCTGCTGGAGACGGTGCTGGAGGATTACGGCGTGCGCGGCCGCATCGTCGAGATCCGCCCCGGCCCGGTGGTGACGCTCTACGAGCTGGAGCCGGCCCCCGGCACCAAATCCGCCCGCGTCATTGGCCTGGCCGACGACATCGCCCGCAGCATGAGCGTGATGGCGGTGCGCATCGCCACCGTGCCGGGGCGCAACGTCATCGGCATCGAGCTGCCGAACGACAAGCGGGAGATGGTGTTCTTCTCCGAGATGATGGCGGCCGAGGACTGGGTGCGCCACACCGCCCGCCTGCCGCTGGCGCTGGGCAAGGACATCGGCGGCGCGCCCGTCATCGCCGACCTCGCCCGCATGCCGCACCTGCTGATCGCCGGCACCACCGGCTCGGGCAAGTCGGTCGGCATCAACACCATGATCCTGTCGCTGCTCTACCGGTTCAGCCCGGATGAGTGCCGCTTCATCATGATCGACCCGAAGATGCTGGAGCTGTCGGTCTATGATCGCATCCCGCACCTGCTGGCGCCGGTGGTGACGGAGCCACCGAAGGCGATCGGCGCGCTGAAGTGGACGGTGCGCGAGATGGAGCGGCGCTACCGCGCCATGAGCCAGCTCGGCGTCCGCAACATCGGCGGCTACAACGAGAAGGTGCAGGCGGCGCTGGCGCGCGGCGAGGTGCTGACCCGCCGCGTGCAGACCGGCTTCGACCCCGACACCGGCAAGCCGGTGTTCGAGGACCAGCCCCTGGCGCTGGCGCCGCTGCCGATGATCGTCGTCGTCATCGACGAGATGGCGGACCTGATGATCGTCGCCGGCAAGGAGATCGAGGCGGCGGTGCAGCGGCTGGCGCAGATGGCGCGCGCCGCCGGCATCCACGTCATCATGGCGACGCAGCGGCCCTCGGTGGATGTCATCACCGGCACCATCAAGGCCAACTTCCCGACGCGCATCTCCTTCCAGGTGACCAGCAAGATCGACAGCCGCACCATCCTGGGCGAGATGGGCGCCGAGCAGCTGCTCGGCCAGGGCGACATGCTGCACATGGCCGGCGGCGGCCGCGTGGCCCGCGTGCACGGCCCCTTCGTCTCGGATGCCGAGGTGGAGAAGGTGGTGGAGTTCCTGCGCGAGCAGGGCGAGCCGGCCTATATCGAGGAGGTCACCGAGACCGATGACGAGGAGGGCGGCGAGTCCGGCCTCTCCGGCATCGCCGGCGCCGGCGATGGCGAGAAGGGGCTGTTCGACCAGGCCGTGGCGCTGGTGACGCGCGAGGGCAAGGCCAGCACCTCCTTCATCCAGCGGCACCTCTCCATCGGCTACAACCGCGCCGCCAAGCTGATCGAGCAGATGGAGAAGGAGGGCGTGGTCGGGCCCGCCAACCATGTCGGCAAGCGCGAGGTGCTGGCGCGCCGCAGCGACGATGACTGAGCGGGCGCCGGGGGAGGCTCCCGCCCCGGCGGCCGGCTTCACCATCCGCCGCCTCGGCCCCGGGGATGCCCCGCTGTTCCGCGCGCTGCGGCTGGAGGCGCTGGAGCGCCACCCCGAGGCCTTCGGCGCCAGCCTGGAGGATGAGGCGGCGCAGCCCGAGGCCTGGTTCGCGGCGCGGCTCGAGGACAGCGCCGTCTTCGCCGGCTGGCAGCCGGGCGCGGCGGAGCCGGAGGGGCTGATGGCGCTCGCCCTGCCCCGCGCGGCCAAGACGCGGCACAAGGGGCTGCTCTGGTCGGTCTACCTGCGGCCCGGGGCGCGCGGCAGCGGCCTGGCGCCGGCCCTGCTGGCGGCGGTGCTGGACCATGCGCGGGGCCGGGTGGAGGAGGTGCGGCTCAGCGTGGTGGCAGGCAACGACACGGCCCGGAGGCTCTACGAGCGCGCCGGCTTCACCGCCTGGGCGCTCGAGCCGCGCGCGCTGAAGGTGGCGGGGCGCTACTTCGACGAGGTGCTGATGCGCCTCCGCCTCGTGGCGGACTGAGCGGCGCGGCGCGCGCCGCCCTCCTCCGGCGTGCAGGCCACGCCCATGCGCCGCAGCCGGCGGGAGAATCCTGGGTCCGCCGTCGCCACCGCGAAGGGGATGCCCAGCACCAGCGGCCCGAGGAAGGGCAGGCCCCAGATCCAGGCCGTGCCCCCCGCCGCCAGCAGCGCCGCCATCAGCGCCACGCCCAGCGCCGTGGGCGCCCACAGCAGCCGTGCCGCGTCGGCCCAGCGCACGCCCAGCGCATCCCGGTTCTGCGGCTGCCAGCCGGTGCGGCCGGCGAAGGGCAGGGCCAGCAGGAACAGCGCCTTGCTGGCCAGGCTCACCGGGTCCAGCAGCGTGGTGAAGCCGGTCTCGGCAAGCGCCCCGCGCAGCACGGCGCGGCGGCCGCCATAGGCTGCCGCGCGCTCCAGCCGCAGCAGCAGCTCCAGGTAGCCGGCGAGCTTCGGCGCGTGGATCGCCGCCCAGTTGGCCAGCAGCAGCGCCGCCAGCGCCCCTGGAGGCGTGGCCGCGCCGCCGCCGGTGGCGGCGTTCAGCACCGCCGCCACCAGCACCAGCAGCCAGAGCGGCGCCGAGAGGAACAGCAGGATGGCCTGCGCCAGCTGCCAGCGGCCCATCGGCGTCAACCCCGGCAGGCGCAGCAGCCGCCAGTACTGCATGTTGCCGGCGCCCCAGCGCCGGTCGCGGATGAGGAAGTCCGGCAGGGTGGGCGGGTTGCCCTCTAGGCTGCCCGCCTCGATGGGCAGGCAGCGCACCTTCCAGCCGGCGGCGTGCAGCCGCACCGCCTCGATCTGGTCGTGGCTGAGGATCGGGCTGCCATCGGGCAGCGGTTCCAGCCGGGCATGGGCGCGGAAGGGCGCCACGCGCAGCAGGGCGTTGTGCCCCCAGTAGGGGCCCTGGTCGAGCTGCCACCAGGCCTGGCCGGTGGCCCAGCTCCGCATCCCCGCCCGCATGCCGTACTGGAACAGCCGGGTGAAGGCGCTGCGCGCGGGCCGGCCGACGATGAGCTGCTGGACGATGGCCAGATCCGCGTCCGCCTCCATCACCGCCACCAGCCGCAGCACCGCCTCGGCCGACATCTCCGAATCGGCGTCGAGGCAGAGGAAGAATTCATGGCCGGCGCCGTGGCGGTCGAGGAAGTCCATCACGTTGCCGGCCTTGAAGCCGGTGTTCCGCGCGCGGCGGCGGTAGCGCACCGCCACGGGGCGGCCGGCGCGCAGCCGGGCGAAGCCGGCGATCGCCGCCTCCTCCCGCGCGGCGAGGGCCGGCTCCTGCGTGTCGGAGAGGAACCAGAGGGTGAAGCGGTGGCCCGCCCCGGCCGCCTCCAGCCCGTCCAGCAGCCGGGCGAGGGGGGGCAGCACCCCCGCCATCGCCTCGTTGCGCAGGCAGACGACGATGGCGGTGGCGGCGCGGGGCGGCGGCGGCGCGGCGCGCAGGAGCTGCGGCACCACCTGCGCCGCCGGCTCGGCGTGGCGCAGCCGCAGCGCGAGGCCCACCAGCGCGTTGCCGGCGCAGAGGCAGCTCCAGGGCAGGGTGCCGAGCCAGGCGGCCAGCAGCACCCCTTCCCACACGGTCCAGCCGCCGGGGGCGAGCACCCGCAGCATCAGCAGCAGGAGCCCCAGGCCCAGCGCCAGGC
>NZ_JCACVY010000283.1:0-3869 GCF_058833935.1 Roseomonas sp. TS2
GGCACGGTCAGGAACTCCAGCCGGGCCGAGATGCCATAGGCGGCCACCGCCACCGGGCCGTAGCCGGCGAGCTGGCCCGTCACCAGGATGGTGGTGGCATTGGCGATGGTGGCCAGCGCGCAGGCCACCAGCCCCACCGACAGGATGCGGTGGAACAGCATGGCCGAGGGCCGCGCCCGCAGCCTCGGCAGGAAGCCGGCGCCGCCGCGCGCCACCACCGCCGCCATGGCCAGCGCCGCCACCCAGAACACCAGCGCGAAGGCCGCGCCGAGGCCGGCCAGCCCCATGCCCAGCGGCTCGGCCAGCAGCCAGCCCAGCGGCGGATAGCCGCACCAGGCCAGCGCCAGCACCCGCGCCGCCAGCGCGTGCCGGCCGCCGCCGCGCAGCACGGAGGCGAGGGTGTTGGCCAGCCAGACCGGCACCGCCCCGGCGCCGAACAGCCAGGCGGCATAGGCCGCCGCCGCCTCCGCCGCGGCCGGGCCGCCGATCAGGGCCAGCAGCGCATGGGGAAAGACCGCCAGCAGCAGGGCGAAGAGCAGCCCGCCCCCCAGCGCGATCAGCACCGCGTGCAGCACGAGGTCCGCCGCCTCGGCCGGGCGGCCGGCGCCGAGGGCGCGGGCGATGGCGGAGACCACCCCACCCCCCATGGCACCCGCCGACATCTGCTGCAGCAGGAGGGCGAAGGGCAGCACCACCGCCCAGCCCGCCAGCGCCGCCGTGCCCTGGCGGGCGGCCAGCCAGGTCTCCAGCAGCTGCGCCGCCGCCTGCAGCAGCGCGATCAGGCTGGTGGGCGCCGCCAGGGCGGCGATCCGCCGCAGCAATGCCGCCATGCCCGGCGGCGTGGTTCCTGCTTCCACCCTGCTCTCTCCCCTGCGGGCGGCAGGATGGCGGGAATATCGCGGGTGGAAAAGCCGGCGGCGCGCGTTCTCCGGCGCGCCGCGCCGCTCAGCTCCAGAACAGCAGGATCAGCGGGGTGCCGACCAGCAGGCAGAGCAGCGCCAGCGGCGTGCCCAGGCGCGCGTAATCCTGGAAGCGGTAGCCGCCCGGCTCCATCACCAGCGTGTTGGACTGGTGGCCGATCGGGCTGAGGAAGGTGCAGGAGGTGCCGATGCACACGGCCATCAGCATCCCGTCCTGCGACACCCCGGCCACCTCGGCCAGGCCGAGCGCGATGGGTGCCATCAGCAGCACCGTGGCGTTGTTCGCCATCACCTCGGAGAGCAGCATGCAGACCAGCAGGATGCCGCCCACCACCGCCCAGCCCGGCAGCGCCGCCGCCGGTCCGGCCAGGCTCTCCACCAGCAGGGTGATGGTGCCGCTGCGCTCCATCGCCTCGCCCAGCGGGAACAGCGCGCCGAGCAGCACGATCACCGGCCAGTCCACCGCCGCATAGGCCTCGTCCGGCTTCAGCACGCGGCACAGGATCATCGCCGCCACCACGGCGGTGAAGGCGATGTGCGCCGGCGCCAGCTCGAACAACACGGCCAGGATGCCGGCCAGGAACATGCCGCCCGCCAGGATGGCGTGCTGCGGCCGGCCCAGCGCCACGCTGCGCTCGGCCAGGGGCAGCAGGGAGAGGGCCTGGAAGGCGTCGGCCCGCTTGTCGCGCTGGGCCTGCAGCAGCACCACGTCACCGCTGCGCAGGACGATCTCGTTCATCCGGTCCGTCACGCGCCGGCCCTGGCGGGAGACGGCCAGCAGGTTGATGCCGTGCTGGCTGCGCAGCCGCAGCGCCGAAGGCGAGCGGCCGATCAGCGGCGAGCCGGGGCGGAGGATGGCCTCCACCGCGTCCACCTCGTCGGCCACCAGCGCCTTCAGCCCGTCGCGCGGCTTGCCGCCATCCGGCTCGGTCAGGGAAAGGCCGGCCATCTCCACCAGGGCGCGCAGCGAATCGGCGCTGCCTTCCAGCAGCAGCACGTCCTCCGCCCGCAGCCGCGCCTCGCCCGGCGGGGCCAGGGTGCGGTTGGGGCCGCGGAACAGGCCGACCACCGTCACGTCGCCATCCGCCATGCTCTCCAGCGTGCGGATGGAGAGGCCGATGGCGGCGCTCTTCGGCCCCAGCCGTGCCTCGGCCACGTAGTCCCCGGCATCGACCTCGACCTTGCCGCCGCGCTTGTCGCCCAGCAGGCGGTTGGCCAGCACCAGACAGGCCACGCCCAGCACGGCGAGCGGCAGGCCGACCCAGGCGAAGTCGAACAAGGCATAGGGGCCGAGTTCCGTCCGTTCCTGCCGGATGGCGGAGATGATCAGGTTGGGGGGCGTGCCGATCAGCGTGATCAGTCCGCCCAGCACCGAGCCAAAGGCCAGCGGCATCAGCGCGCGGGAGGGGGCGTAGCCCTCGCGGTAGGCGTTGCGCAGCGCCACCGGCATGAACAGCGCCAGCGCGCCCACATTGTTCATGAAGCCCGAGAAGCCGGCGCAGAGGCCGGTCTGCGCCGCCACCTGCAGCCGGGGCCGGCCGCGCATGCCGCCCAGGCGGCGCAGCAGCAGGTCCACCGTGCCGGCCGCCTGCAGCCCCTTGCTGATGGCCAGCACGGCCACCACCGTCGTCACCGCCGGCTCGGCGAAGCCGAGGAAGGCCTCCGCCGGCGCCACCTGCCCCGTCAGCACCAGGGCCAGCAGCAGCAGCAGGGCCACCACGTCGTAGCGCACGGGCTGCAGCACGAAGCCCGCCAGCGCCAGCAGCGCCAGGGCGGAGACGGTCATCTGGTCGGCGGTCATGCGGGGTTCCGAGAGGAGAGGCCGGCAGAACCGCGTGGCGATGGCCGGGTTGCCCGGCCAGGCCATGGCCCGCCGGCCGCGCGGCGCGGCCCAGGCATCGGGCATGAAAAAGGCCGGGGGCGCAAGGCGCCTCCGGCCGGATGCGGCCAGCGGGAGCCTCGCGGCTCCCGTCGGCGCTGGATCAGCGCGAGTAGAACTCGATGACCAGGTTCGGCTCCATCTGCACCGGGTAGGGCACGTCGGAGAGCTTGGGGGCGCGCAGGAAGCGGCCCTTCATCTGGCGGTGGTCGATCTCGAGATACTCGGGCACGTCGCGCTCGCCGGACTGGGCGGCGTCGAGCACGGCGACGAGCTGCTTCGACTTCTCCTTGACCTCGACGACGTCATTGTCGCGCACGAGGTAGGAGGGGATGTTCACGCGCTTGCCATTGACCGTGATGTGGCCATGGTTGACGAACTGGCGGGCGGCGAAGGGGGTCACGGCCAGCTTCAGGCGGTAGACCACCGCGTCCAGGCGGCGCTCCAGCAGCTCGATCAGGTTCTCGGAGGTGTCGCCCTTGCGGCGCACGGCCTCCTGATAATACTTGCGGAACTGCTTCTCGCCGATGTTGCCGTAGTAGCCCTTGAGCTTCTGCTTGGCCATCAGCTGCACGCCGAAGTCGGTCGGCTTCTGCTTGCGGCGCTGGCCGTGCTGGCCGGGGCCGTACTCGCGCTTGGCGACCGGGGACTTGGCGCGGCCCCACAGGTTGACGCCGAGGCGGCGATTGATCTTGTACTTGCTTTCCGCGCGCTTCGTCATGCGGCGGGCTCCTTCTTGTTGTGCGTACCGTTCGGGTATCGCTGATGTCCCGGTAGTCCCGAGGCGGCCATGCCGGAGGGGCACGCGCCAGGGGCGGGACGCAGGACAAGCCTGCATCCGCTTTCCCGGAAGGGAGCGCGCCTTTAGCGCCGCGCCGCGCCGCTTGTCAAACCATGTCTCCGGCGCCTACTGCGCATCCTCATGGTGACACGCGCGGAGATCCTGATCCTGGGGCTGAAGGCCGGGGTGACGGGCAGTCTGGTGGGCGGGCTGATGCTGGGCATCGGCCTCGGCCTCGTCGTCAACAACGTGCATGCGGGCTGGGTGCTGGTGCTGCCGGCGGCGCCGC
>NZ_JCACVY010000284.1:0-3811 GCF_058833935.1 Roseomonas sp. TS2
CCCGTGCTCGGTGGGGCGCGGGATGAAGGCGCTGCGGTGCCATAGAAGGGGTCGCCCAGCATCGGCCAGCCCCGGGCGGCGCAATGCACGCGAAGCTGATGGGTGCGGCCCGTCTCGGGGCGCAGCTCGAGCCAGGCGAGGCCGCCCGCTGGACCTGGGGCCCGGCCCTTCACCCGCCAGCGGGTCAGCGCCGGCTGGCCCTCGGGGTGCGCCTCCATCCGCCAGCCGGCGGCGGCGCTGCTCACCTTGCGCAGCGGCAGGTCGATGCGGCCCGATTGCGCCGCCGGGCCGCCCAGCACGATGGCCCAGTAGGTTTTCCGCGCGCGGCCCCCGGCGAAAAGGGCGCCCAGCTCGGCCAAAGCCGGTTTGGTGCGGCCGAGCACGAGGCAGCCGGCGGTGTCGGTGTCCAGGCGGTGCGCGGGCTGGGGGGGGCGCTTCTTGCCCAGCGCCAGGGCGGGCAGGAAATCCTCCAGGCTCGGCCCGCCGCGCGGGCCGGCATGGACGGGCAGGCCGGCGGGCTTGTCGATCACCAGCACCGCATCGGTCTGCGCCAGCAGTCTGAGAGGGGTGCCGCCCCTCTCAGACTCTCCCCGCCAAGAACCTGAGGTTCTTGGATCTCCCATCAGGCGGCGTGGGCGGGAACCCGCTGCGTGCTCTCGGCCCAGGCGAAGTACAGCGCGCGCGCCTTCTGCGCGACGGGGCCGATCGGCAGGGCGCGGCCCTCGAAATTGGTGCAGTACTGCACCTTGCCGAAATTGCCGGTGGCGAAGATCTCGTCCGCCTCGCGCAGCATCTGCGGAGTGATGATGCACTCGCGCGCCTCGATGCCGGCCTCGCGCAGCAGCCCCAGCACGCGGGAGCGGGTGATGCCGGCGAGGTAGGTGCCGTTGGCGATGGCGGTCATCACCACGCCATCCTTCACCATCATCAGGTTGGAGGTGGCGAACTCGGCCACATTGCCCTCGTGGTCGCACACCACGGCGTTCTCGAAGCCCTTCTGGCGCGCGTAGTTCGCGGCGCGGGAGGAGTTCGGGTAGAGGCAGGAGGCCTTGGCGTCGGTCGGCGCCATGTCGGCCGCGGCGCGGCGGAAGGGCGCCATGCAGGCGGAGAAGCCGCGGCTCGCATCCGGCATCGGCGCGTCATAGATCGCCAGGATGAACTCGGTGCTCTCCGGGTCCGGCTGCGCGGCGCCGATGCCGCGGCGGATGAAGAATTGCGGGCGGATGTAGAGCTCCGCATCGGCCGGCATCATCGCCACGCCCTCGCGGCACAGCGCCTCGATCTGCTGCGCCGTCATGGTCGGCTTCATCAGCATCGCCTCGGCGCTGCGGATGACGCGCTGGCAGTGCAGGTCGAGATCCGGCACCAGGCCGCGAATCGCCCGCGCGCCGTCGAACACCACCGAGCCCAGCCAGAAGGCATGGTCCATCGGGCCGAGCACCTTCGGCTCCTCGGTCATCCACTTGCCGTCGTGCCAAAAGACGCCCGCCATGGAACTGGTCCTTGTTGCTTGCAGGAAGAGGCCGGGAAGACTGCCACGGGCGGCACGCCAGGAGAAGGGCGCCAGAACGCCGGACAAACACCGGAGAAACGCCGGACGGATGCTGGACGGGGCGCGGCCGCCATGCTGCAACCGCGCCCTCACAGCCGAGAACGTTCTCAGATGCCGCGCCTGACCCTCGCCGAAGCCCATGCCCTCGCCACCGCCGCGCTGCGTGGCGCGGGGGCCAGCCCAGGCATGGCCGCCAGCACCGCCCGCGCCCTGGTGGCGGCCGAGGCGGCGGGGCAGGGCGGGCACGGCCTCTCCCGCGTGCCGCACTATGCCGGCTTCCTGCGCCAGGGCCGGGCCGATGGCGCGGCGGAGCCGGTGCTGCGCGCGGCGCGCGGCGGCACGGCGCTGATCGACGCGCGGGACGGCCTCGCCTTCCCGGCGCTGGAGCTGGCGGTGGCCGAGGGCGCGGCGCGCGCCCGGGCGCAGGGCGTGGCCTGCATCGGCATCACCAACAGCCACCATTCCGGCGCCATGGGGCTGCCGGTGCGGGCGCTGGCGGAACAGGGGCTGGTGGCGCTGGCCTTCACCAACTCCCCGGCGGCCATGCCGGTGGCGGGCGGGCGCCGCCCGCTGCTCGGCACCAACCCGGTGGCCGCCGCCTTCCCGCGCCGCGGCGCGCCGCCGCTGGTGATCGACCTCGCCCTCTCCGCCGTGGCGCGCGGGCGCATCGCCCAGGCCGCCCAGGCCGGCGCGCCCATCCCCGAGGGCTGGGCGCTGGACGCGGCGGGCCACCCCACCACCGATGCCCGTGCCGCCCTGGACGGCGCCATGCTGCCCCTGGGCGGCCCCAAGGGGGCGCTGCTGGCGATGGTGGTGGAGCTGCTCTGCGTCGCCCTCACCGGCGCCGCCTTCGGCTTCGAGGCGGACAGCTTCTTCGCGCCCGAGGGCAACCGGCCGCGGCTGGGGCAGGCGCTGCTGGTGGTGGACCCGGGCGCCCTGGCCGGCCAGGCGGCGTTCCTGGAGCGGGTGGAGGCGCTGGTCTCGGCCATGCTGGCCGAGGACGGGGTGCGCCTGCCGGGCGCGCGGCGCGACGACCTGGCGGCAGCCGCCGCGCGGGAGGGGATCGAGCTGCCGGCGGCGCTGCTGGAGACGCTGCGGGCGCTGGCGGGCGAGCTGCGCGCCGCCGCCTGAGGCAGGGGCGGGGGAGGCGTGCCGGCCTCCCCCGCGATCAGTTGTCAGTCGGCGCTCACGCCGAAGGCGTCGGGGTAGCCGAACAGGCCGACGGCGCCGCCGGTGTGCAGGAACACCACGTTCTCGTCCTTGCCGAAATGGCCCTTGCGGACCAGGTCGATCAGCCCGGCCATGCCCTTCCCGGAATAGACGGGGTCGAGCAGGATGCCTTCCTGCTCGGCCAGCAGCTTCACCGCCGCCACCATGCCCTCGGTGGGGATGCCGTAGCCCTGGCCGACATAGTCGCAATTCGCCACCACGTGCTCGGGCCTGACGATGCCCTCCAGCCCGAGATGCGCGGCGGTGCGCTGGGCCAGCGCCAGCACGTTGGCCTCCTGCTTCTCGCGCGGCGCCCGCACGCCGATGCCGAGCACGGGAATGCCGGCGTTCAGCGCCACCAGCCCGGCCACCAGCCCCGCCTGGGTGCCGGCGCTGCCCGTGGCGTGCACCACATGGTCGATCCGCAGCCCCATCTCGGCCGCCTGGTTCACCAGCTCCAGCGCGGCGTTGACATAGCCGAGCGCCCCCACCGGGTTGGAGCCGCCGCCGGGGATGACATAGGGCTTGCGGCCCTGGGCGCGCAGCTCGGCGGCCAGCGCCTCCATCTCGGCCGCCATGTCCGTGCCGCCGGGGCGGCGGGAGACGGTGGCGCCGTGCAGCTTGTCCATCAGCACGTTGGCCGACTGGGTGTAGGCGGCATCGGCGTAGCCGGTGCGGTCCTCCAGCAGGATGTGGCAGGCGAAGCCGAGCTTGGCCGCCGCCGCCGCCGTCTGCCGCGCGTGGTTGGACTGCGTGGCGCCCTGGGTGATGACCGTGTCGGCGCCCTGGGCGCGCGCCTCGGCCATCAGGAATTCCAGCTTGCGGGTCTTGTTGCCGCCGGTGGAGAGGCCGGTGCAGTCGTCGCGCTTGATCCAGAGCTTCGGGCCGCCCCCGGGGCCGGACAGGTGGCGGGTGAGGTTCTCCATCGGCTCCAGCGGCGTCGGCATGTGGCCGAGGCGGATGCGCGGGAAGCGGGCCAGGTTCATGGGCGGTCTCCTCTGTCGGCCGGATGGCCGGGCTTGATTGGCGCGCAGCCTAGGCCGCTCTGCC
>NZ_JCACVY010000285.1:0-3810 GCF_058833935.1 Roseomonas sp. TS2
CCCGAGATGGGAGACCCGGTGACGCTGACGGTGCCGGTCCGCTTCTCGGTGCGCTGAGCCGGCCTGGAAGCGCAGGAAAGCCCGGGGAGGGTGTCCTCCCCGGGCTTTTCCATGTCAGGCGTGGTCAGTTCAGGCGCGCTTGCGCTTCCTGGCGGGCCTGGCCGGCAGCAGCGGGGCGAGGAAGCGCCCGGTGTGGCTCTCCGGCACCGCCGCCACCTCCTCCGGCGTGCCTTCGGCGACGATCTGCCCGCCGCCATCGCCGCCCTCGGGGCCGAGGTCGAGCAGCCAGTCGGCGGTCTTGATGACCTCGAGGTTGTGCTCGATCACCACCACCGTGTTGCCCTGCTCCACCAGCTGGTGCAGCACCTCCAGCAGCTTGCGCACATCCTCGAAATGCAGGCCGGTGGTCGGCTCGTCGAGGATGTAGAGGGTGCGGCCCGTGGCGCGGCGGGACAGCTCCTTGGAGAGCTTGATGCGCTGCGCCTCGCCGCCCGAGAGGGTGGTGGCCTGCTGGCCGAGATGGATGTAGCCGAGCCCCACCTCCCTCAGCACGCGCAGCTTCTCGCGGATGGCAGGCACGGCGGAGAAGAACTCCAGCCCTTCCTCCACCGTCATCTCCAGCACATCGGCGATCGACTTGCCGCGGAACTTCACCTCCAGCGTCTCGCGGTTGTAGCGCTTGCCCTTGCAGGTGTCGCAGGTGACGTAGACATCGGGCAGGAAGTGCATCTCGATCTTCAGCACGCCGTCGCCCTGGCAGGCCTCGCAGCGCCCACCCTTGACGTTGAAGCTGAAGCGCCCGGGCTTGTAGCCGCGCGAGCGGCTGTCCGGCAGCTCCGAGAACCAGTCGCGGATCGGCGCGAACAGGCCGGTATAGGTGGCCGGGTTGGAGCGCGGCGTGCGGCCGATCGGCGACTGGTCGATGTCGATGATCTTGTCGAGATGCTCCAGCCCCTCGATCCGCTCATGCGGCGCGGGCACGGTGCCCGCGCCCATCAGCCGGCGCGCCACGGCCTTGTAGAGCGTCTCGATGACGAAGGTGGACTTGCCGCCGCCCGAGACGCCGGTGACGCAGGTGAAGGTGCCGAGCGGGATGCCCGCGCTCAGGCCCCGCAGGTTGTTGCCGGTGGCGCCGACGACGCGCAGCATCCGCTTCCCGTCCACCGGGCGCCGCTTCTCGGGCACCGCGATGGCGCGGCGGCCGGAGAGATAGGCGCCCGTCACGCTGTCCGGGTGCCGCGCCACCTCCTCCGGCGTACCCTGGGCGATGACGCGCCCGCCGCCCGCGCCGGCGGCCGGCCCGATGTCGATCAGGTGGTCGGCGGTGCGGATCGCGTCCTCGTCATGCTCCACCACCAGCACGGTGTTGCCGAGGTCACGCAACCGCCGCAGCGTACCGAGCAGCCGCTCGTTGTCGCGCTGGTGCAGGCCGATGGAGGGCTCGTCCAGCACGTAGAGCACGCCGGTGAGGCCGGAGCCGATCTGGCTGGCCAGCCGGATGCGCTGGCTCTCGCCGCCCGAGAGGGTGGCGGAGGACCGGGCGAGGGAGAGGTAGTCCAGCCCCACATCGAGCAGGAAGCGCAGGCGCTCGATGATCTCCTTGAGGATGCGGCGGGCGATCTCGGCGCGCTGCGGGGTGAGGGTCTCCTCCACCCCCTCGAACCAGGGCAGCGCCTTGCGGATGGACAGCTCGCTGGCCCCGGCGATGTGCATCCCCGCCACCTTCACCGACAGCGCCTCGGGCTTGAGGCGGGCGCCGCAGCAGGCATGGCAGGGCCGGTCCGCCTGGTAGCGGGCCATGTCCTCGCGCACCCAGGGATTGTCCGTCTCGCGCAGGCGGCGGGCGAGGTTGGGCAGCACGCCCTCGAAGGGCTTCTTCACCTCGTAGGCGCGCAGCCCGTCCTTATAGCGCAGCGCCACCACCTCGCTGCCCGTGCCGTTCAGGATGGCGTCCCGCGCCCGCTCGGGCAGCTCGCCCCAGGGGATGCTGGTCTTGACGCCGAGATGCCTGGCCAGGCTCTCCAGCGTCTGGTCGTAATAGGGCGCGCTGTTGCCGGCCCAGGCGGCGATGGCGCCGTCGGTGATGCTGCGGGTGTCGTCCGGCACCACCAGGGCGGGGTCGAAGAAGCTTTCCGTGCCGAGGCCGTCGCAGACCGGGCAGGCGCCCTGCGGCGAGTTGAAGGAGAACAGCCGCGGCTCGATTTCTTCGAGTGTGAAGCCGGAAACGGGGCAGGCGTAGCGGCTGCTGAACACCGTGCGCTCGGCGCTGTCGGCATCCTCCGCGTAGGCCACGCCGTCGGCCAGGGCCAGCGCCGTCTCGAAGCTGTCCGCCAGCCGCTGCGACAGCCCCTCATTGCCGACGACGACGCGGTCCACCACCACCTCGATGTCGTGCTTCTTGCGCTTGTCGAGGCTGGGCGCCTCCTCGACGCGCATCAGCGTGCCGTTGATCTTGACGCGCTCGAAGCCACGGCGCTGGTACTCGGCCAGCTCCTTGCGGAACTCGCCCTTCTTGCCGCGCACCACGGGGGCCAGCAGCAGCAGCCGCGTGCCCTCGGGCATGGCGAGCACCCGGTCCACCATCTGGCTCACCGTCTGCGCCTCGATCGGCAGGCCGGTGGCGGGGGAGTAGGGCACGCCCGCACGCGCCCAGAGCAGGCGCATGTAGTCGTGGATCTCGGTCACCGTGCCGACGGTCGAGCGCGGGTTGTGGCTCGTCGTCTTCTGCTCGATCGAGATGGCCGGGGAGAGCCCCTCGATGGAATCGACGTCCGGCTTCTGCATCAGCTGCAGGAACTGCCGCGCATAGGCCGAGAGGCTCTCGACGTAGCGGCGCTGCCCCTCGGCATAGATGGTGTCGAAGGCGAGGGAGGATTTGCCCGAGCCGGACAGGCCGGTGATGACCGTCAGCGTGTGCTTCGGGATGTCGATGTCGACATTCTTCAGGTTGTGCTGACGCGCGCCGCGGATGCGGATCTGGTCCTTCTGGCCATGGGGCTGCCCGGCGGGGGCCAGCGAGGTCTTCGGCAGCGTCTTCAACGGCGGCTCCTGCTCAGGGGCATCGGGGGGACGGGAAGGGGCGTTCACATTGTGTTCCGGTGCGCTTTGTGCCAGTATCCGCCGCCCACGGGAAGTGCTCGCGGGAAGTGGGCGTGCGCGCGGACAGGACAAGGTTCCGGTAACGGGGCTGGCCGAGCCAAGTTGGTATGGCTAGGTTGCACCGATGCGCGCCCTCCGGCCCCTTCGCGGGCACCGTCCGGGCACGCACATGAATGTGAAACGGGCCCGCCGGGACCGGACCGTGCCCCGCCCGTCGCGGCGGGGTGCGCCCGGCCTGGCGGGCGAGAACGGATGAAGGACCGGGCAGCATGGCCGGCAGCGTCAACAAGGTGATCCTGATCGGCAACCTGGGTCGGGACCCGGAGGTGCGGAACTTCCAGAATGGCGGGCGGGTGGTGAACCTGCGCCTCGCCACGACCGACACCTACAAGGACCGCGAAGGCAACCGGCAGGAGCGCACCGAATGGCATTCGGTGGCCATCTTCAACGAGAAGGTGGGCGAGATTGCCGAGAAGTATCTCCGCAAGGGCAGCAAGGTCTATGTCGAGGGCAAGCTGGAGACCCGCAAGTGGCAGGACCAGGCCGGCCAGGACCGCTATTCCACCGAGGTGGTGATCCGCAATTTCGGCGGTGAGCTGACCCTGCTCGACGGGCGCGGCGGCGAGGGCGGCGGTGGCGCCGGGGGCGGCGGTGGCGGCGGCTATGAGGGCGGCGGCGAGCGCAGCGGCGGCTATGGCGGCGGCCGCAGCG
>NZ_JCACVY010000286.1:0-3783 GCF_058833935.1 Roseomonas sp. TS2
CGCGAGGGGCTGGCGGCGGACGGGTTCGGCGTCGACTACCTCACCCTGGTCGTGCCGCGCACGCTGAAGCCCTGGACGGAGGGGCAGCACGGCGAGGCCCGCCTGCTCGCCACCGCCCGGCTGGGCGAGGTGCGGCTGCTGGACAACCTGCCCGTCCTCCTGCGGGGCTGACAGCCCGCCCGTCCTGCCGCCGTGGGTCTGCAGCCGCCGGGGCCGCTGTGTCCCGCGGCGCGCATGACACTTTTCCGGTGCCGCTGCGTTGCGGGATGGCGATGAGCACTCCGAACCCCGCCAGCGGCACCGTCCTGCCCCCTCCTCCGCACGCCGAGCAGCCCCTGCTGCGGCCCGGCGACACCGTGTGGCGCGTGGAGCACGCGCCGCGCGCCGCCGTGCTGGTCGATGCCGCCGCCTATTACGGCGCCCTGCGCGAGGCCATGAAGCAGGCGCGCGAGACCATCCTGATCGCCGGCTGGGACATCGACAGCCGCTCCCCCCTCGTCGGCCCCTCCGGCGAGGCGACGGACGGGCTGCCCGCCACCCTCGGCCCCTTCCTGGCCGAGCTGGTGCGCCGCCGGCCGCGCCTGCGGGTGAAGCTGCTGCTGTGGGACTACTCGGTGCTCTACGCGCTGGAGCGCGAGCTGCTGCCCGAGCTGGCGCTGCAATGGAACACCCCCGCCCAGATCGAGCTGTGCCTGGATGGCGACGTGGCCTTCGGCGCCTCCCACCACCAGAAGATCGCCGTGATCGACGACACCCTGGCCTTCTCGGGTGGGCTGGACCTGACCATCCGCCGCTGGGACACCCCGGCGCACAACCCGGTCAACCCGCACCGGGTGGACCCCCGCGACGAGACCTACGCCCCCTTCCACGACGTGCAGATGATGGTGGATGGCGAGGCGGCCGGCGCGCTGGCCGATCTGTTCCGCGCCCGCTGGGCGCGTGGCGCCTGCGAGGATCTGCGCCCGCGCGAGCCCGTCCCCCGCCGCCCCGCCCCCTGGCCCGCCGAGGTGACGCCGGACCTGACCGAGGTGAAGGTCGGCATCGCCCGCACCCAGGGCAGCTACGAGGGCGAGCCCGAGCTGCGCGAGGTGGAACGCCTGTTCGAGGCGATGATCGACCGCGCCGAGCGCAGCCTCTACATCGAGAACCAGTTCCTCACCGCGCTCGGCCTGGCGCGCCGGCTGGCGGACCGGCTGCGCGCACGGCCGCAGCTGCAGGTGGTCATCCTCGGCCCCAAGACGCATCACACCTGGCTCGAGCACCGCACCATGCTGGCCGGGCGCATCCGCTTCATGGCCCTGCTGCGCGAGGCGGGGGTGGCGGACCGGGTGCGGCTGGTCTTCCCGCATGTCGGCACCCGGCGCACGCCGCAGGCCGACGTGATGGTCCATGCCAAGGTCATGATCGTGGACGACAGGGTGCTGCGCATCGGCTCCGCCAATCTCTGCAACCGCTCGATGGGCGCCGACACCGAGTGCGACCTCGTGGTCGAGGCCGAGACGGCGGCGCAGCGCGCCATGGTGGCCGGCGTGCGGAACCGGCTGCTGGCCGAGCACCTCGCCGCCACCCCGGAGCAGGTGGAAGCCCTGGTGCGGGAAGCCGGGCTGTTCGGCGCGCTGGACCGCCTCGGCGGCCGCGCCCACCAGCTGCTGCCGATCGAGGATGGCGAGCTGGAGGAGGGCGAGGCCCTGCCGCAGATCGAGGCGGTGGCCGACCCGGAGCGCCCGCTCGGCTCCGCCATGCTGCTGGCCGATTTCACCAGCGCCGACGGCACGCCGCACGGCCTGCCGCTCTGGGCGCGCGTGGCGCTGGTCGTGGTGCCGGTTCTGCTGCTGGGGGTGGTGTGGCGCTACACCCCGCTCTCGGCCTATCTGAACCCCGAGACCTTCAGCGCCTCCATGCAGAACGCCAACGGCGCTTGGGGGCCGGTCATCGCGCTCGGGCTGTTCATGGCGCTGGGGCTCATCGCCTTCCCCGTCAACGTGCTGATCGTCGCCACGGCGGCCGCCTTCGGGCTGTGGCCGGGGCTGGCCTATGCGGCGGTGGGGGCCATGGTCAGCGCCGTGCTCACCTACCTGCTCGGCCGCAAGGTGGGGCCGAAGCTGCTGCGCAAGCTGCTCGGCCCGCGCATCAACCGCGTCAGCCGCAGCATCGCCCGCAACGGCATCATGGCCGTCACCATGGTGCGGCTGATGCCGGTGGCGCCCTTCACCCTGGTCAACCTGGTGGCCGGCGCCATCCGCATCCCGCTGCTCGACTACACGGTGGGCACGGCGCTGGGCCTGGCGCCCGGGCTGATCCTGATGACGGCGCTGGGCGACCGGCTGCTGCGCATCATGACCGACCCCTCCCTGACCGACATCCTGGGCTTCGCCGCCGTGCTGGTGGCCTGGGGCGGCATGTCCTACGGGCTGCAGAGCCTGGTCTCGTGGTACCGCCGGCGCAGCGCGCGCAGCCAGGCGGGCGCCGAGGGCGCCGAGGCGGAGGCCGGCGCCGCATGAAGCTGCGTGTGATGACCTGGAACATCCACTCCGCCATCGGGCCGGACGGGCGCTACGACCTGGAGCGGGTGCTGGAGCTGATCCGCCGGCACGACCCCGACATCCTGGCGGTGCAGGAGATCGAGAGCCGCAACCGCGGCGACCGCCCCTCCCCCTTCGCCGCGCTGCGCGGGCACTTCGCCGCCCATGCCACGGCCGAGACCCTGCGCGCCGGCGACGGCGCCTATGGCCACATGCTGCTCAGCCGCTGGCCGATGGAGGAGGAGTCGCTGCACGACCTTTCCTACCCCGGGCGGGAGCCGCGCACGGCCATCTCGGCGCGGGTGCGCACGCCGGGCGGCTACCTGGGCGTCATCGCCAGCCATCTCGGCCTGCGCTGGCGCGAGCGGCGGCACCAGGCCGCGCGGCTGGCGGCGCTGGCGCGGCGGCTGCACGGCCCGCTGGTGGTGATGGGCGACTTCAACGACTGGTCCTGGCGCGGCCCGGTCTGGCGCGCCCTGGCGCCGGTGCTGCCGGCGGTGACGCGGCACCGCACCTTCCCCGCGCACCGCCCCCTGCTGCGGCTGGACGAGATCTTCTGCCGCCCCGCCCCCCTGCTCGGCCCGAGCTGGCGCGACCCGCTGGGCCGCGAGGCCTCCGACCACCTGCCGGTGGTGGCCGAGCTGAACCCCGCCGCCCTGCATCCCTCCCGGGCGGCGGAGCCGGGGCGAAAGGCTCCCGGCCCGGCGCAGCCCGCCTTCAGCCTCTCCTCCTGAGGCGGCTGGCTGGGGCGGCTGGCCGCTCCGGTCAGCTCCGGCGGCGCCGCTCCCCATCCTCCCAGAAGGGCCGCGCGGCTTCGCGCTGCGCCTCGGGCGCACTCAGCCCGATGTCGCGCAGCCGCTCGGGCGGCAGCGCACGCAGGGCGGCACGGGTGGTGGCGCGGCGGTGCCACAGCGCCAGCAACACGCGCAGACGCGGCACCGGCGCATTGCTCAGCACATTGATCCGATTGAGCCGGAATATCGCTCCGACCATGACAGAATTTCCCCTGATTGATCCGAGTCAATCTTTGCCACCGGCATATTGCCGCTTCAATAACGGAATTGCCCTCGGTACAATCGGGCCATGACCCAGGACCGTGCCCCCGATTACCGCGCACTCGCGGACCGGCTTGCCCACAGCCTTGCCGAGGATCTGGCACAGGGCCGCCTGCGCCCGGGCGACCGGCTGCCCACCAGCCGGGACTTCGCGCACCGGCAGGGCATCGCCCCCTCCACCGCCAGCCGTGTCTATGCCGAGCTGG
>NZ_JCACVY010000287.1:0-3763 GCF_058833935.1 Roseomonas sp. TS2
CCACCGCCAGATGTGCAGAACACCCTGCACATCGTGGCGCAGGCCGCGCCGGCGCTGTTGAACAGCTTCAAGCTGGTCTGGCAGGCGGAGCACACCGCCGTCACCGCAGGAGGCGAGGCCCATGCCTCGCTCTCCTCCGGCGGGCTGCTGTGGCTATCGGCCGAGGATCAGCGGCGGCTGCAGGCCGGCCTCGCCCAGTTCGAGGCGCCGCCCGATGCTTCCTACCTGCTGGATTTCGGCGGCACGGGCGAGGAGCGGAGAATCCTTGTCTGGGTGGCCGGCAGCGAGCCCGAGGCAGAACTTGGCAGCCTGCTGCACGGCCTGCTCCGCCACCGCGAGGCGCTGGAGCAGTTCAGCCTGCCCAATGGCGGCAAGCTGCTCGAGGCCCTGCAGGCCCTGGCACAGGACAAGCCCGCGGGCGCGGCCTCGCTGGACCTGAAGCTGCTGGCGCCCCTCTCGCCCGCTGCCGGCCTCTCAGGCCCCCTGCAGCCGGAGAAGATGATCGCCGCCCTGTACGACACGGTGCTGAACCGTGCGCCCTCCATTCCCGATCTGACCCACTGGATGGGCCATGCGGGCGACGGGCCGGCCGAGGCATGGGAGGTGGCGCAGGCGCTGCTGGAGAGCCCCGAATTCCTCGCCCTCCACGCCGGGGAGAGCGACCGCGACTTCGTGGCCAGCCTCTACCGCAACACCCACGAGCGGGACCCCGCCCCCGAGATCGTGAACCACTGGAGCGAGCTTCTCGGCAGCCACGCGCTGGACCGGGTGGAGCTGGTGCTGCGGCTGGCCCTGCCGCCGGAGGAAGGCTTCGCCCTGCGCTGACGGGGCAGGGCGATACACAGGATCACTTGCGACTCATTCTTACTTTCGGCAATCTGGCCCGACACCCTCTTGCCACCAGGGAGACCCGACCGCCATGGCTACTCACGGCCTGCCCACCTGGCCCTGGACCGACGCGCATGTCGACGCCCTCCCCGTGCCCGAGGCGCTGCTGCTGGAAGGCATGCGCCGCTGGTCCTGCGCCACGCGCCGCGGGCTGGCCGGCCTGCCCGAGGCACGGCTGCCCTTCATCGCCGAGAATGTGGCGGCGGCCGCGCCGGCGCTGGACGCGGTGATGCGCCTGGGCGGGCACCGTTTCGCGATGGGGGAAACCGTGCATCCGGCCCTGGTGGGAGACGAGCCCGCCCTGCTGCTGGCCTTCGCCCTGGCACAGCGTGGCCCGCGGCGGGAGGCGCTGGCCGCCTTTCTCCGCCTGCTGCCACCAGCCGGCGCCTATGCCGCCATGGGTCCGGCGATCGGCCTTTCCCTGAGCTTCCGCCGCGCCGGGCTGCTGCTGGCCAACCCGCTGCGCGGATAAAAAAAGCGCGCCACCGGCGCGCTTTTCCCGACAAGGGCCAAAGGCCCGGGCGCCGCCTCAGTCCTGGCGGCCCCAGGCGATGCGCCCGGCCGTGCCGCAGGCCTCGCACACCGGCTTCCACTGCGCGTGCACCTTGCCGCACTGGCCGCAACGCCAGCGCGGCTCCTGCGGCGCGGCCGTGGCGGCGCGCAGCCACTTGGCCTCGGCGGCGCGGGCCACCGGGCTGTCGCCATGCTCCAGCTGCTCCAGCTCCACCAGCATCAGGTAGGCGCGGGCATCGGCCTCGCCGGACTCCACCAGCGCCTCCAGCTCGCTGCGGGTGCGGCCGGTCAGGCTGGCCTGCAGCGCCACGCGGGCCAGCAGCAGCCGGCTCTCCGCATGGGTGCGGTTGCGGCTGACCAGGGCCTCGGCCAGCTTCACCCGCGCCAGCGGGTCCGCCTCGCCCTCCAGATAGGCCTCGGCCACCTGCGGGTGCGGCGCGGCGGCCCAGCCCTGCTCCAGCACCGCCTTGGCACGGCGCGGGCTGCCATTGGCGGCCATGCGCTTCGCATGCGCCAGCACGGCGGGGGTGAAGCCGGGGTCGGCCTGGAAGGCCTGGCGCTCCAGCTCGGCGGCACGCTCGGCGTCCGGCTCCTGGCTGGCGGCGGCCATGGCGAGCGGCGCGCGCGGCGTCTCCGGCGCGGCCAGGGTCAGCGCCTCGCGCCAGTCCTGGGTGCGCAGCGCCAGCACGGCGCGCTCCTCGCGCAGCCAGGCGGCGCCGGGGTGGGCGGCCTCGGCCTCCCGCGCCAGCGCCTGGGCGGCGGGCCAGTCCTTGCGCTGGATGGCCTGCCGCAGCAGCCCGCGCAGGCCGATGAAGCGCGCATCCTCGCGCTTGGCCAGCGCCTGGAAGGCCTCGGTGGCGGCCTCCTCGCGCCCGGCCATGCGCTCAGCCTCGGCGGTCAGCAGCAGCAGCTGGGGCGTATCGCCCAGCAGGGAGCGGGCCTTGCGGACCTCGCTGCGCGCCGCGTCGGCCGAGCCGGCGGCGAGGGAGACGAGGGCGCGGGTCAGCACCGCGTCGCCCTGCTCCCGCCGGCGCGCGGCGCGGCGGGCGCGGGCGCGGGCCGGCCAGCCGAGCAGGGCGCGCAGCCCTACCAGCAGCCCGTGCAGCACCAGGAACAGCACGACGAGGCCGATCAACAGCACCGGCAGCGAGATGCCGATGAACATGTCGCCCACCCGCAGTTCCACCGAACCGCCCAGGCGCATCAGCCCCCAGGCGATGGCAACGGCGACGAGGCTGAGCAGCAGCAGCCCGATGGCGCGGCGCATCAGCCCTGCCCCCCGCTGCGCAGCTCGCCGAGCGCGCCGCGCGCGGCGACGAGGCCGCGCGCCTGCTCCAGCCAGGAATTCATCGGCGCCCGCACCGGCTCGGGCAGGCCCTCGATGCGGCGGATGGCGGCCGGCAGGTCGCCGGCCTCCAGGGCGCGGCGGGCAGCCTCCAGCTCGCCGCTCACCGAATCGCCCCACACCACGTTCTCGCCACGGCGGACGGTGACGAGGTTGCCGAGGCGGCTGGCGGCGGATTCCCACACGCTCTGGCCCTCATTGGCGGGCTCGGCCTTGGCGCGGGCGGCGCGGGCGGCATCCTCGAAGGAGAGGCGCAGCGCGGCCTCGGTGGGCGGCGCGTTCTCGGCGTAGCGCCGCAGCGCGGCGGGTGCCTCGCCGCCCAGGCCGGACAGGGCCTGGCCGAGCGGGCGGCCCGCCTCCAGGGCGGTCTCCACCCCGGCGCTGGCGATCAGCCGCGACAGGCGCTGCTCGGCATTGGCCAGACGGCTTTCACGCGCCTCGAGGGCGGAGAAGCGCTCATCCAGCGCCTTCTCGCGCGCTGCGGCCCGCTCCTGCGCCGCCGCCTCGGAGGCGGCGATGCGCTGGCGCATGGTCTCCTCCACCGCCGCGAAGCGCGGGCCGAGCGCCGCCTCGGCGGCGGCCACGCGCTGGGCGATCTGCGCCTCGGCGCCGCTGATGCGCTGGGAGAAGGCGCGCTCGGCCTCCTCGATGCGGGCATTGGCGGCGCGCTCCACCGCCTCGCGGTCGCTGCGCTGGCTCTGCACCTGCTCGCGCAGCGCGCCCACGGTCTGCCGGGTCTCGCTGAGGCCGGATTCCACGGCGCCGAGGCGCTGCCCGGCCTGGGCCAGCGGCCCGCTCTCCAGCGCCTGCAGGCGCTGCGGCAGCGGCTGCAGGGCGCGCAGCTGCTCCTGCACCGGCTGCAGCGCGGAGAGGCGCTGCTCCAGCGCCTCCACGCGGGCGGGCTCCACCGAGGGCCCCGGCCGGTTGGCCAGGCTGATGCCGATGGCCAGCAGGGCGACCACGCCGCTCACCGCGGCGATGGGCAGGGCCAGATGCTCCAGGCGGCCACGCCGCCGC
>NZ_JCACVY010000288.1:0-3634 GCF_058833935.1 Roseomonas sp. TS2
TCGGCCGGCTGCTCGGGGCGATGCTCCAGCACCTGCCGGCGCTGGCGGCGCAGCGTGTCCACCGTCCGCAGCAGCAGCTCGGCCAGGGGCGGGTCGAGCGGCAGCCGACCGGCACGGACCACGCCAAGCACATCCTCCGCCGCGTGCGCCAGCGCCTTCAGCCCCTGGGCGCCCAGTGCGTCGCTCATGCCCTTCAGGCTGTGGAAGGCCCGGAACAGGGTGTTGACCGCCTCCGCCCCGGGCGCGGCCGCCGCCAGCGCCGCCTCGATGCCATCGAGATGCTCCTCGCTCTCGGCGGCGAACTCGGCCCAGAGGGCGTCCTCCTCCCCCAGCATCAACGCCCCTCCCCGGTGGGCGGCAGGCCGGCGGCGTGGCGCGCGGCGCGCAGGATGGCATCGCCCTGACGGTCCCGCAGGTCCGGGCTGAAGGCACCGGAGGGCTTGCCCACCACCGCCGCCGCGCCGAGGCGCCGCGCCTCGGCCGCCAGGGCCGTGCCGGGCCGCGCGGCGGAGGAGACCACCACCACCGCCCCCGGCCCCGTCAGGCTCCAGGCGCGCAGCGCGCCGATCCCGTCCAGCTCCGGCATCTCGATATCCAGCAGGGTGAGGTCCGGGCGCAGCGCCGCCATGCGCTCCAGCGCGGCATGGCCGTTGGCGGCCTCGCCCACCACGACGAAGGCGGGATCGGCGGCCAGGCTCTCGCGCAGCAGGCGGCGCATCATGGCGCTGTCATCCACCAGCAGCACGCGGCAGCCTTCCGGCGGCGAAGCGTCCCGCGGGGGCGCCTCCTCCTGCGGCGGCAGGTCCGCGCCCACCTCGGCGATGCGCGCCGCCTGCGCCCGCAGCCGCGCGGCGAGGCCCGCCAGCGCCCCCGGCGCGAAGGGCTCCGGCAGCGGCTCCGCCGTGGCCAGGATCTCGGACAGGGAGCGCAGCCCGAAGGCGCCGGCCATGCCGCGCAGCTGGTCCAGCAGGCGGGGGGCGGCGGTGGCCTCGGCCCCGGCAAGAGCCGCGGCGGCGGCCTCCCACTCCGGCAGGAAGGCCGCCAGCAGTTCCGGATCGAGCGGCTCGGTCATGGGCGCTTCCTTTCCGCCTCAGCCACGGGGCCCGGAGGCGGGCGCCGTGGACAGCAGCCGGGCGAGCCGGCGGCCCAGCGCTGCAGGCGCAGCAGCCTCTACCGCCATCCCCGCTGCGCGCGCCGCAGCGGCGGCCGCCCTCGGCATGCCGGCGACGACGCAGCTGGCCGCCTCCTGCACCAGCACCATACCGCCCCGCGCCAGCAGCGGTGCCACGCCGGCTGCGCCATCCTGCCCCATGCCGCTCATCACCACCGCCACCGGCCGCCGCGCCGCCAGGGCGGCGGACTGGAACAACCCGTCCACCGAAGGATGCACGAGCCCCGCCCCCGCCGCCAGCCGCAGGGTCAGCCCGCCCTCCGGGGCGCAGGCCAGGTGGCCGTCCGTGCCGCCCGGCAGCAGCAGCACCTCGCCCGGCACGAGGCGCCCGCCATGCGCGCCGAGCACCACGGGCTGCCCCGTGCGCGCCGCCAGATGCCGCGCGAAATCCGGCCCCAGCGCGGCCGGCATGTGCTGCGCCACCACGCAGGGCACCGGCAGCGCGCCCGCCGCCCCCAGCAGCGCGGCCAGCGCATCGGGGCCGCCGGTGGAAGCGCCGAGCAGCAGCAGGTCGAACCGCTCATCCTCACGGCTGCGCGGCGGCAGGGTGGAGATGGCCGGCACAGGCTGGGGCGGCAGGCGCTGGGGCGGCATGGGCTGGGGCGGCGGCAACCCGGCCGGGCGCTGGGTGGCCCAGTGGCGCAGCCGGCCGCGCAACTCCCGGTCGATCTGCCCGAGATCGAGGCCGGACAGCGCCGAGCCCTTCCACAGGTAGTCCGCCGCGCCGCGTGCCAGGGCGGCCAGCGCCATCTCCGAGCCCTCGCGCGTGTGGTGGCTCACCATCACCACCGCGGGCGGGGCGGGCAGCGCCATCAGCCGCTCGGTCACGGCCAGCCCGTCCAGCCCGGGCATCTCCAGGTCGAGCGCCACCACGTCCGGCTGCAGGCGCTCGGCCAGCTCCAGGGCGAGGTGGCCGTTGGCCGCCTCCCCCACAACCTTCAGGTCGCCATCCGCCTCGATGATCCGCCGCAGCGCCAGCCGCATGAAGCCGCTGTCGTCCACCACCAGGACGCGGATCATCACGCGTCTCCCGGCAGCAGAGCGGCCAGGGCGGCGGCGCGGCACACCGGCAGCGGGCGCTCGGGCGCGGCGCCGGGGGGCGCCATGGCCAGCGCCGCCACCAGCCCGGACGTCTCCAGGGCATGGATGTCGGCCTCCGGCCAGCGGCGCAGGCCCTGCACGCCGCTCACCGCCAGGGCCAGGGGCGGCGTGCCGGCCAGCCGCAGCAGGGGCGGCGCGGGCTGCGCCGCCAGCACCGCCGGCTGGCCCAGCGCCTCGCCGCCATCCAGTACCGGCAGCACGTCACCGCGATGCGCCACCACGCCGCGCAGCCGGCGGCTGCCGCCTGCCGGCACGGCGGCCGGCGCCTGGGGAGCCACCACGGCGGCCACTTCCTCCAGCGGCAGGGCGAAGTCGAGCACCCCCACCCGCGCCAGCAGCAGGACCCGGCTGGGCGCCACCGGCGGCGGCGGCACAGCACGGTGCGGCGGCGCCAGGGCGCGCAATGGCGCGGCATCCGGCCCCGCCAGACGCGACGCCAGCCGCCCCGCCAGCAGCGACGTGGCCTCGCCCCCGGCCCTCGGAACGAGGTGGTCGCAGGGCAGCGCGTAGCGGCGGCCTTCCAGCACCAGCACGGCCATCAAGGGCGCGGACCCGGCTGGCGGCGCGGCCGGGTCCAGCCAGGCCGGGTCCAGCAGCAGCGCCGCGCCGGCCTCGCCCGGCACCGGACCCAGCCCCAGCGCCCCCGGTGGATGGCCGGGCGGCGAGGACAGGGGCGGCATCGGCACCACGCGCAGCAGCACGCCCGGCGGCAGCGGCCAATGCCAGCCCTCCAGATGCAGAAGCAGCCCCTCCTCCCGCCGCGGCGCCGCAGGCAGGGCGGGCGCCAGGGCCGCGACCGGCGTCACCGGCGGCACGGCAAGGGGGGCGACATGCGGCAGGGGCAGCGGCGATGCCTCCGGCGACGGTGGCGCCATCACCGCATCGCCCGTGACGAGGTAGGCACCGGCCGGGCCCTCGCAGGCCAGCCAGGCCGCGCCGGCCCTGCCACCGGGCGCCAGGACCGGCACGGCCACGCCCTGCCGCAGCGCCAGCCCCAGCATGCCCGGCGGCATGCCCGGCACGGGACGCAGGAGAACCGGCGGAACCGCCCTGGCACCCGGCGGCAGGCGGAACCAGTGCCCGCCCGCCTGAAGCGCGGTTTCGCTCACCGGCACCACAGGCAGGGCTGGTCCTCCGCCCAGGGGCGAAGGCCGAGCTCCGGCGGCGGCAGATCGGTGGCGCCCAGCAGCAGCGCCCCGCCCGGCGCCAGCCGCGCAAGGAGCCGGCGCAGCACCCTCTCCCGCGCCTCGGAGGTCAGGTAGATCAACACGTTGCGGCAAAGGATGACATCGAAGGACGGGCCTGCCCCGGGCAGATCGAGCAGATTGGCGCGCGCCACGCGCACGGAGACATACGGGCCGG
>NZ_JCACVY010000289.1:0-3616 GCF_058833935.1 Roseomonas sp. TS2
CCCTGTTTCCAGAAATCCTCAATCTGCGCCTGCCAGACCGCCCGGCCCGCCACGCTCTCGGCCGACTGGCCGGAGCTGCTGAGGTAGGTCTGGTAGACCGGCGTCTTCATCGCCTTCACCAGCCCGTCCGACAGCTTCGCCACGCGGTCCTCCGGCGTGCCCTTCAGCACGCAGAATCCACGGGTGGTGGCGGCGGTGAAGTCGATGCCCAGCTCCTTGGCCGTCGGCACGTCGGGCGCGGAGGAGACGCGGCTGGCGGCCAGCACCATCAGCGGCTTCACCTCGCCGGCGCGGATCTGCGCCTCCGCCTCGGCGAAGTTGAGCAGGCCGATGTCGATGTTGCCGCCGACCACGTTCACCACGATGTCGCCGCCGCCGCGGAAGGGCACGGCGGCGTGCTGGATTCCGGCCGCCTTGGAGAAGCCCGCCACCGCCACATGGTCCACGCTGCCGGCATGGGTGATGCCGAAGCGCAGCGGCCGCTTCTGCCCCACCGAGGCCAGCTCGTCGGCCGAGCGCAGCGGGCTGTCAGCCCGCACCATGACGAATTGCGGGTCCTCCGTGGCGCGGGCGATGCCGACGATGTCCTCGATCTGCACCGGCGGCGACTTGCTGCGCAGCATGGTGATGAGGTGCGTCTGCGTGATCAGCAGCAGGGTGTGGCCATCCTTCGGCCGGCTGGCGGCATAGGCCAGGGCGGCGGCGCCGCTGCCGCCGGTCTTGTTCACCACCGTGAAGTCCATCCCCAGCACGGCGGGGGCCTGGGCCGTCATCATGCGTGCGGTGATGTCGGTGCCGCCGCCGACGCCGGCATGCGTCACCACCTCGATCGGGCGGCTGCCGAAGGCGGGCTGGGCGCGCAGCAGGGCGGGGGCGGCCAGCAGCCCCGCGCCCAGGGCGCCGAGCCCGGTCAGCGCCCGGCGGCGGCTCCAGGCGCCGGGGGTGGTGTCATCCGGCGGAATCCTCGTCTCGAACATGGTCTTCCTCTCCTCGCGCGGCCGCTTCGCCGGGCCGCTTCTGGCCGG
The DNA here is from genome assembly GCF_058833935.1 of Roseomonas sp. TS2. Classification (NCBI taxonomy): domain Bacteria; kingdom Pseudomonadati; phylum Pseudomonadota; class Alphaproteobacteria; order Acetobacterales; family Roseomonadaceae; genus Roseomonas; species Roseomonas sp. TS2. The sequence continues at coordinate 1,026 of NZ_JCACVY010000289.1, forward strand.
GGGGCTCGGTGCCCCCGGTTGGGGTGGAGGTGGCGAAGCGCCGCTTGCCACCCCGGATATGCGCCTCGCCCGCCACACGCGCCGCGGCGCCATCGCCGTCGGTCAGGGCGCGCAGGATCTTGGCGTGCTCGGCATTCGACTCGCGCATGTTCTCCCGCACCACCAGGGCGCGGCGGCGGAACAGCGTCAGCTCCTTGCCCAGGTCGTCGTAGAGGCGGACGGCGCGGCTGCTGCCGCCCATGCTCATCAGCGCGGAATGGAAATCGAGGTTCAGCGCGTAGTAGCGGGCGGCGTCATCAGCCTCGGCCGCCGCCTCCATGCCCCGCACCATGGCCTCCAGCGTGGCGATCTGCTCCGGCGTGGCGCGGCCGGCCAGGCGCTCGCAGGCGTAGCCGGTGAGGGCCACGCGCAGGTCGTAGACATCCATCGCCTCCTCGGCGCTGAGCTGGCGCACGAAGGAGCCCTGGTTCACCACCGTCACCACCAGGCCTGAGCGGTCCAGCCCGCGCACCGCCTCGCGCACCGGCCCGCGGCTGACGCCGAGCCGCGCCGCCAGCGCCTGCTCGTTCAGGCGCGTGCCCGGTGGTATCTCCCCCGACAGGATCATGCGCTCCAGCTCGTCGGCGACGAGCGAGGCGAGCGACTGGGTGCGGACGATGTGGAGCGGGGAGACGGAGCTTTCGGCCATGGGGACCAAACTGCCAAATCCGCCCCCCTTCTGTCTACTGTCAGCAACGGACACCGGATGTCCTCTGTTAACAGTTTGCACAAGGCCGAACGGGTGCTAGCCTCCCGCTCCAGGGAGAACACATGATGACGCATGCCCACCCCAAGGCTTCCACGGCCCTCTCGCGCTTCACCGTGCTGGACCTGACGCGGGTCCGCTCGGGGCCCACCTGTGTCCGCCAGCTGGCCGACTGGGGCGCGGAGGTCATCAAGATCGAGATGCCCGAGGGCATCGACGCCGGCGACCCGATGGGCGGTCCGCGCCAGGGCCCGGATTTCCAGAACCTGCACCGCAACAAGCGCGGCATGACGCTGAACCTGAAGGACCCGGACGGCGTCGCCCTGTTCAAGCGCATGGTCGAGAAGGCGGACGTGGTGGTGGAGAATTTCCGCCCCGACGTGAAGTCCCGCCTCGGCATCGACTACGAGGCGCTGGCGGCGGTCAACCCGCGCATCATCCTCGCCTCAATCTCCGGCTTCGGCCAGGACGGGCCCTATGCCAACCGCCCCGGCTTCGACCAGATCGCGCAGGGGATGGGCGGGCTGATGTCGATCACCGGCCTGCCGGGCCAGGGGCCGGTGCGCGTGGGCATCCCCATCGCCGATCTCTGCTCGGGGCTGTTCGCCGCGCAGGGCATCATGGTGGCGCTGCTGGAGCGCGAGGTGAGCGGCAAGGGCCAGTGGGTGCAGACCTCGCTGCTGGAAGCGCAGATCTTCATGCTGGACTTCCAGGCGGCGCGCTGGCTGCAGGCGGGCGAGGTGCCGAAGCAGGCCGGCAACAACCACCCCACCAGCATCCCGACCGGCGTGTTCAAGACCCGCGACGGGCACATGAACATCGCCGCCTCCGGCCAGCGTATCTGGGAGCGGCTCTGCCAGGTGCTGGGCAAGACGGAGTGGACGCAGGACCCGCGCTTCGCCAGCGGCAGCACCCGCAGCCAGAATCGCGACGCGCTGAACGCCGAGATCGAGGCCGTCACCGTCACCGATGACAGCGCCGCCTGGGTTGAGAAGCTGAACGCCGCCGGCGTGCCCTGCGGCCCGATCTACGCCATCGACCAGATGTTCGCGGACCCGCAGGTGAAGCATCTGGGCATCGCCCGCCACCTGAACGGCGGCAGCAACGCGGCGCAGGATTATGTGGGCCAGCCCTTCCGCCTCAGCCGCACGCCGAGCGAGGTGGTGACCCACCCCCCTGCCCTGGGCGAGCACACCGACGCCATCCTGGCCGGGATGGGCCTCTCGGGCGAGGAGATCGCCGCGCTGCGCGCCCGCCAGGTGGTCTGAGCCACCGCCTGCCGGGCCGGTGCGGCGCGCGCCGCACCGGCCAGGGGCGGCCGGGAGAAGGCGGCCCACCGGCCTGCAGCCTCCCGGCGATTCGCCGGGCCGCTTCATCGCCCCTGAGGATCAAGGGACGATGAACTTCGCGGAAGCAGCGGTGATCCTCGCCGGCCATGTGCTGAACGTGGATCGCGGCTTCCGCGCCGCCGGCGTGCTCTAATGATCCGGCCGAAGGCGCCTGAGGGCGGTCCGCCCTGCCCCTGTAGGGGCAAGGTGGGGCCGCTACTCAGTCCTTGAGGTCGGCCGGCACCTTGCCGCCATTCTCGGCCAGCTTGCGCATCACCTGCTTGTGCAGCCAGATGTTCATGCCGGCGGAGTCACCCATGTCGCCGGAATAGTCCAGCTCGCGCGCCAGCGCCTTGCGGTTCTCCAGGCTGCTGTCCAGCCCGAGCAGCTTCATCAGGTCGACGATGGAGGTGCGCCAGTTGAGCGACTGGCCGTTCTTGGCGGCCATGTCGTTCAGCACCGCCTCCACGTCCACGGGCTCGGCGGGCGCGGTGGCAACGCCCGGGGCCGGCGTCGCC
>NZ_JCACVY010000290.1:0-3569 GCF_058833935.1 Roseomonas sp. TS2
CTGGACTTCAACCAGCGCGTGCTGGAGGAGGCGGCCAACCCGCACCACCCGCTGCTGGAGCGGCTGCGCTTCGTCGCCATCTCCGCCTCCAACCTGGACGAGTTCTACTCGGTGCGCGTGGCCGGGCTGGTGGGGCAGGAGCGGGCGGGCATCATCCCCTCCTCGCCGGACGGGCTGACGCCGGGGCAGCAGCTCACCGCCATCCACGCCCGCGCCGCCGCGCTGATCGAGGAGCAGCAGGCGGGCTGGCGCAGCCTGCGGCAGCAGGCGCGCGAGGCGGGCGTCTCGGTCTGCGCCGTGGAGGAGCTGTCGGAGGCCGACCGGGGCTGGCTCGAGACCTGGTTCCTCGAGCGCGTCTTCCCGGTGCTGACGCCGCTGGCGGTCGATCCGGCGCATCCCTTCCCCTTCATCAGCAACCTGGCGCTGTGCATGGTCTTCAAGCTGGTGCGGGAGGAGGATGGCGGCACCATGCGCGCGCTGCTGCCGCTGCCCAGCCAGGTGGAGCGCTTCATCCGCCTCCCCGCCGCCGAGGACGCGCCGCAGATCACCCCCGGCACCGGCCCGATCCGCTTCGTGCTGCTGGAGGACGTGGTCACGCTGTTCCTGCCGCGCCTGTTCCCCGGCTTCATCAACGCCGAGCAGGGGCTGTTCCGCCTGATCCGCGACACCGACGTGGAGTTCGAGGAGGAGGCGGAGGACCTCGTCCGCTCCTACGAGAGCGCGCTGAAGCGGCGCCGGCGCGGCCGCGCCATCCAGCTCTCGGTCGATGCCCGCATGGCCGCCGACCTGGTGGACTTCGTGGTGGAGGAGCTGGACGCGCCGCGCGCCGAGATCTTCGTGGTCGATGGCCTGCTGGGGCTGGCGGACCTCAAGCAGCTCATCGTCGACGACCGGCCGGACCTGCTCTTCACCCCCTACACGCCGCGCTTCCCCGAGCGCATCCTCGATTTCGGCGGCGACTGCTTCGCCGCCATCCGCGCCAAGGACATCGTCGTCCACCACCCCTATGAGAGCTTCGACGTGGTGGTGCAGTTCCTGCGGCAGGCGGCGCGCGACCCCAACGTGGTGGCCATCAAGCAGACCCTCTACCGCACCAGCCGCGACAGCCCGATCGCCCGCGCGCTGATCGAGGCGGCGGAGATGGGCAAGTCCGTCACCGCCATGGTGGAGCTGAAGGCGCGCTTCGACGAGGAGCGCAACATCGCGCTCGCGCGCGAGCTGGAGGCGGCGGGCGTGCAGGTCGTCTACGGCTTCGTCGACCTCAAGATCCACTGCAAGGTGAGCCTGGTGGTGCGGCGCGAGGGCGGCACGCTGCGCTCCTACGCGCATTTCGGCACCGGCAACTACCACCCCATCACGGCGCGCATCTACACCGACCTCAGCTTCTTCACCGCCGATTCCTCGCTGACGCGCGACGCGCAGAAGCTGTTCAACTACATGACCGGCTATGCCCGCCCCGAGGCGATGGAGAAGCTGGCCTTCGCGCCGCTGACCATCCGCCCCGCCATGCTCGGGCTGATCGAGCAGGAGATCGCCTTCGCGCAGGAGGGCAAGCCCGCGCATATCTGGCTGAAGATGAACTCGCTGGTGGACAACCAGCTGATCGACGCGCTCTACCGCGCCAGCCAGGCGGGGGTGAAGGTGGATTGCGTGGTGCGCGGCATCTGCTGCCTGCGCCCCGGCGTGCCGGGCCTGTCCGACCATATCCGGGTGAAGTCCATCGTCGGGCGGTTCCTCGAGCATTCGCGCATCTACGTCTTCGGCAACGGGCACCGGCTGCCCTCGCGCCGGGCGCGGGTCTACATCGCCTCGGCCGACTGGATGGCGCGCAACATGGACTGGCGCGTGGAGACCATGGTGCCGGTGGAGAACCCCACCGTGCACGCCCAGATCGTCGACCAGATCATGGCGGTGAACCTGAAGGACACCGCCCAGTCCTGGCAGCTGCACGCCGATGGCGGCTGGCGCCGCCTGCCGCCGGGGACGCAACCCGTCTCGGCCCATGAGTATTTCATGACCAACCCCTCGCTCTCCGGCCGGGGCAGCGCCTTGCAGCGCGCCCCCGGGCGCACCGCCACGCGCCGCCGGCAGGACCGCGTCTCCCAGGACTGACAGAGGACTTCCCCGCTTGGACCTTCCCGACCGCCATGCCGGCCTTGATCTCGCCCATCCCCCACGGGCCGGCATCGTCGACCTCGGCTCCAACTCGGTGCGCCTCGTGGTGTTCGAGGGGCGCGGGCGCAACCCGCTCGCCATTTTCAACGAGAAGGCGGTGCTCGGCCTCGGCCGCGGCCTGCAGACCACCGGCAGGCTGAACGAGGAGGCGGTGCCCCAGGCGCTGACGGTGCTGGAGCGCTACCACGCCATCGCCCGCGCCATGGGCGCCGCGCCGCTGGAGGTGCTCGCCACCGCCGCGGTGCGCGACGCCGAGAACGGCCCCGCCTTCGCCGCCGCGCTGGCGGAGCGGATGCCCGGCGTGCCCATCCGCATCCTGGAGGGGCAGGAGGAGGCCGCCTTCTCGGCCGATGGCGTGCTGCTCGGCTTCCCGCAGGCGGACGGCATCCTGGGCGATCTCGGCGGCGGCTCGCTGGAGCTGGTGGAGCTGAGCCAGGGCCGCGCCGGCGCCACCGATTCGCTGCCGCTCGGCGCCATCCGCCTGGCCGACCGGGCGGGGGGCGAGGTGGCCCGCGCCCGCGCCATCGCCGAGGCCGAGCTGGCGCGGCTGCCCTGGCTGGCGCATGGCAAGGACCGCGACCTCTACCTCGTCGGCGGCGCCTGGCGGGCGCTGGCCAAGATCCACATCGCCCAGACCGCCTACCCGCTCTCCATCGTGCACCACTACGTGCTGCGGCGGGAGGAGGCGCGCGACCTCTGCGCCGTGCTGATGACCGCCACTCGCCGCACGCTGGAGCGGCTGCCCGGCGCCCCCTCCAAGCGGCTGCAGGATTTGCCCTTCGCCGCCGTGGCGCTGCGCCGGCTGCTGCGCGCCACCGGCGCGCGCCGCGTGGTGTTCAGCGCCAACGGGCTGCGCGAGGGCTGGTATGCCCGCCAGCTGCCCCCCGAGGTGCGGCGGGAGGACCCGCTGCTGGCCGCCGGCCGCGAGATGGCCGCGCGCTACGGCCGCGACACCGCGCTGCCCGCCGCCCTCTCCGCCTGGACGGCGCCGCTCTTCGCGCCCGAGACGCCGGATGCCGCGGCGCTGCGCCAGGCCGCCTGCTGGCTCTCCGACATCGGCAGCCACGACCACCCGGACTACCGCGCCGAGCAGAGCTTCCTGCGCGTGCTGCGCCAGCCCGGCATCGGGCTGGACCACCATGAGCGCGCCTTCCTCGCCCTGGTGGTGGCGCTGCGCTACGAGCCGGAACTCGACGCCAGCTGGCTCGGCACCGCCCGCATGCTGCTCGACTCCGCCACGCTGCGCCGGGCGGAGGTGCTGGGGGCGGCGCTGCGGCTGGCCTACACCCTCTCGGGCGGCACGCCGGGCCTGCTGGCCGGCGCCACCCTGGCCGTGCAGGACGGCACGCTGACCCTGCGGCTGGTGGAAGGGGGCGGCGTCTTCGCCGGCGATT
>NZ_JCACVY010000291.1:0-3539 GCF_058833935.1 Roseomonas sp. TS2
CGGATGCGCGCCCCGCTGAAGCCGGGGCGCATCCTGCTCTGGGCCTTCGGCGTGCTGGCCATCCTGTTCCTGCTGGCGCCGGTGCTGGCGGTGCTGCCGCTCTCCTTCTCCGCGGGGTCCTTCCTGCACTACCCGCTGCCCGGCCTCTCGCTGCGCTGGTACGCCGATTTCTGGAGCTCCGACTTCTGGCTGCCGGCGCTGTGGAACAGCCTGCGCGTCGGCGCCGCCGCCGCGCTGCTGGCCGGAGTGCTGGGCACGCTAGCCGCCTTCGGCCTGTGGCGCTGGCGCTTCCCCGGCCAGGCGGTGGTGATGGCGGTGCTGCTGGCGCCGATGGTGGTGCCGGCCATCATCGTCGCGGTGGCGCTGCTGCTGGCCTTCGGGCCGCTCGGCCTGACCAGCAGCTTCACCGGGCTGATCCTGGGCCATGCCGCGCTCGGCGCGCCCTTCGTGGTGGTGACGGTGCTGGCGGCGCTGCAGCAGTTCGACGCCACGCAGCTGCGCGCGGCGGCGGCCTGTGGCGCCTCGCCCGTGCGGGCCTTCTGGCGCGTCTGCCTGCCGCAGATCGCCCCCGGCGTGGCGGCGGGCGCGGTCTTCGCCTTCGCCACCAGCCTCGACGAGGTGGCGGTGGCGCTGTTCATCGCCGGCCCCGCGCAGCGCACCCTGCCGCGGCAGATGTTCTCCGGCCTGAACGATTCGATCAGCCTCACCATCATGGCGGCGGCCATGGTGCTGGTGCTGATCTCCGGCCTGCTGCTGCTGGCGGTGACGCTGCTGCGCCGCCCGCGTTGAAGGCGCGTACGAACCCGGGAGAGGGCCATGCTGGACGGCGGATGCTTCTGCGGCGCGGTGCGCTACGTGGCGGAGGGCGCGCCCTTCCACCCGACGATCTGCCACTGCGCCGATTGCCGGCGCGCCGCCGGGGCGCCCTGCGTGGCCTGGTTCAGCGTGGCCACGGCGCGGCTGCGCTTCACCCGGGGCCGGCCCCGCTTTTTCGCCTCCAGCGCCAAGGCCGAGCGCGGCTTCTGCGCCGATTGCGGCACCACCCTCACCTGGCGCGGCCTGGCCACGCCGGAGGAGATCGACGTCACCATCGCCAGCCTAGACGAGCCGGAGGCGGTGCCGCCGGCCGACCACACCCAGGCGGCCAGCCGCCTTTCCTGGCTGGCGCTGGCGGACGGGTTGCCGCGGATCCCCGGCTGGCGGACGGAGTAGGGCGGGGGGCCTCAGTGGCCGGCGCTGCCTGACAACAGGTTTATGACCAGCACCCCGGCCAGGATCAGCCCGATGCCGAGCACCGCCGCCGCGTCGAGCCGCTGGCCGTAGAGCACCCACCCCGCCGCCGAGACCAGCACGACGCCGATGCCGGACCACAGCGCGTAGGCGATGCCCACGGGCCATGCGCGGAGCGCCAGCGACAGGAAGTAGAAGGCGCCGCCATAGCCCAGCACCACCACCACCGAGGGCAGTAGGCGGGTGAAGCCCTGGGTCGCCGCCAGGGCGGAGGTGGCGATCACTTCGAGCAGGATGGCGAGGGCGAGGTGCAGCGTGGCCATGCGCCGGCCCGTGCCGTTGCGAAAGCGTGCTGTCAAGCGCGCGGCGGCTCTTACCAGCGCCGCATCCCGGGGCCACCTGCCGTGTTGCACCCGCATCCACGGGACAAGGGAGACCCAGACGCCATGACCACCACCACCCCCATGCTCGCCCGGCGCGGCATGCTGGCCGCCAGCGCCACGCTGTTCGCCACCGGCCTGTTCGCCACGCCGCGCCGTGGCCTGGGCCAGTCGGCGGCGCCCTCCGGCCCCTACACCCTGCCGCCGCTGCCCTACGCCGCCAACGCGCTGGAGCCGCATATCGACGCCGCCACCATGGAGCTGCACCACGGCAAGCACCACGCGGCCTATGTGAACAACCTCAACACCGCGCTGAAGGACCACGGCCAGCTCGCCGCCATGCCGCTGGAGCAGCTGCTGACGAAGATCGGCGAGGCGCCCGAGAGCGTGCGCACGGCGCTGCGCAACAATGGCGGCGGCCACGCCAACCACGCCATGTTCTGGCAGATCATGGGCGGCAAGGGCGGCAGCCCCTCCGGCGAGCTGGCCCAGGCGATCGACCGCGACCTCGGCGGGCTCGACAAGATGAAGTCCGACTTCAACGGCATGGGCGGGCGCGTCTTCGGCTCGGGCTGGGTGTTCGTCACGGTGGACCAGGGCGGCAAGCTGGCGCTGGCCAGCCGGCCCAACCAGGACACGCCGGTCATGGAAGGCCAGCGCGTGCTGATGGGCAACGACGTGTGGGAGCACGCCTACTACCTGAAGTACAACAACCGCCGGCCGGAATACCTCGCCGCGTGGTGGAACGTCGTCGACTGGGCGAAGGTGGGCGAGCGCTACGCGGCCGCGAAGGCGGGCACGCTGAAGATCTGAGGCGGGCCGGGGGGAAGGCTCTTTCCCCCGGGCTTCCCACCCCGCCCGGTGCGGTCAGCCGAAGACCAGGCGCCAGAGCAGGGGGAGCAGCAGGGCGGTGGCCAGGGCGTTCAGCCCCATCGCCATGCCGCTGAAGGCGCCGGCCGTCGCGTTCACCGCGATGGCCCGCGCCGTGCCGAGGCCGTGCGCGGCGGTGCCCATGGCCAGTCCGCGCGCGCGCCAGTCCTTCACCCGCATGGCGTTCAGCGTCATCGGGCCGAGCGTCGCGCCCGTGACGCCGGAGGCCAGCACCACCGCCGCCGTCAGCCCCGGCAGGCCGCCGATCTGCTCGGCGATGCCCATGGCCACCGGCGTGGTGACGGAGCGCGGCGCGAGGCTGGCGGTGATCTCGGGCGCCGCGCCCAGCATCAGCGCGAAGGCCACCCCCACCGCCGCCGCCACGCCGCCGCCCGCGATCACCGCCAGCAGCGCCGCCAGCGCCGAGCGGCGCACATGCTGCCATTGCCGGTACAGCGGCACCGCCAGCGCCACCGTGGCCGGGCCGAGCAGGAAGTGGACGAACTGCGCGCCCTGGAAATACTGCCGGTAGTCGATGCCGGTGAGCAGCAGCGCCGCCGCCAGCAGCGCCACGGCGAACAGCACCGGGTTGGCCGCCGGGTGCCAGCGGCACAGCGCCGCCAGCCGCAGCCCGGCCATCCAGGCCAGCAGCGTGGCGGTCAGCGCCGCCAGCGGGTCGCGCGCCAGATAGACCCAGATCTGCGCCAGATCGACCATCAGCCCAGCCGCCGGATCAGCGCCTGCGCCAGCCGCCCGGTGAAGGCGATGCCGGCCAGCGTGCCCGCCACCACGGCCAGCGAGAGCGGCGCCCAGTCCCGCGCCAGCTGCGGCAGGTAGACCACCACCCCCCCCCCCGCCGGCACGAAGAGCAGGCCCAGATGCATCAGCAGCGTGTCGGCGGTCTGGCCGAGGCCGGGGGCGCCCGGCGCCTCGGCCGGGCTGCCGCGCAGCCGGTCGCGCAGCAGCAGCCCGGCGAAGAGCAGCGCCATGCCGATCACCGGCCCCGGCACCGGCAGGTGCAGCGCACGCGCCAGCACCTCGCCGCAGAGCTGGCAGAGG
>NZ_JCACVY010000292.1:0-3501 GCF_058833935.1 Roseomonas sp. TS2
ACCGATTACGGGGCGCGGCTGATCCCGCCCAGCACCAGCGCGGCGCGTGAGGCGCTGCGGCGGGTGCAGGCGGGGCGCGCGCCCTTCCTGATCTATCTCGACGAGTACAAGGGCGGCCGGGTGAACGCCCCCGCCCTGGGCCGGCCCCTGCCCACCGGCGGCAACATCGCCACCGCCCTGCGGCTGGCGGCGAAGACCGGCGCGGCCCTGGTGCCGGCCTATGCGCTGCGCGAGCCGGGGCCGCGCTTCCGGCTGCGCTTCCTGCCGCCCGTGCCGGTCAGCGGCGCGCTGGAGGCCGACATCGCCGCGCTGGAGGCGGTGATCGACCCCATCGTGCGGGCCCATCTGGAGCAGTGGTTCATGCTGCACGTGTTCCGGCCCGACCGGTAGGGGCCGGCGCTACATCCGGCCGTCCAGCAGCTCCACGTACCGGGCGGCCGAGCGGGCGACGATCCCCGGCCCGTCGCGCAGCACCTCCTGCCCGGCGAAGGCGCCGTAGATGCGCTCGTAGCGCCAGGGCGCCAGGGTGGCGGCCATGCGCCGCACCGCGTCGGCGGGCAGAGGCAGCATGTTCGGGTAGCTCCACTGGAACGACACCCGCCGCGCCCCGGGGGTGACCTGGACGATGTCGCCCGCCAGCAGGGCGCCGGCGCCCTCGGCGGCCTGCGCCCAGTGCAGCACGGTGCCGCCCGGGAAGTGGCCGCCGGCGCGGATCAGCGTCGCTCCCGGCGCCAGCTCCAGCGTCTCTCCTTCCCACAGGCGCAGGGCGGGGGAGGGGCGCATGATCCAGTCCCGGTCCGCCGCGTGCAGGTGCAGGGTGGCGCCGAAGGCGGCCGCCCAGTCCTGCATCGTGGTGTAGTAGTGCGGGTGCGAGATGGCGATGGCGCGGATCCCGCCCAGGCCATGCACCAGCGCCTCCGTCGCCGCGTCGAGCAGCGCGATGCAGTCCCACAGGATGTTGCCGTGCGGCGTGACCAGCAGGAAGGCGCGCTGGTTGATGGCGAAGGCCGGCACCGTCTGCACGCTGAACAGGCCGGGCTCGTGGCGGCGCCAGGCGTTGCGGTGGCCCTGCGCCAGCGCCTCCCGCCCCGTCCAGGCCTGGCCGGTGGCGGGGACGTATTGCCGCTCGTCCTGGCAGATGGGGCAGGCGTCAGGCGGCGCGGCGGCCTCCGGGTAGGCGGTGCCGCAGGCCGTGCACAGGAACACCGTCATCGCGCTTCCTCCTGTTCCGGGCCGCCTCAGGCGCCGATTACCCGTTCCACCCAGCCGGCCCAGCCGAGCAGCGCGGCATCGGCGCCGAAGGGAGCCACGAGCTGCACGCCGAGCGGCATGCCGGCGGCGCCGGTGCCGGCGGGCAGGCTGATGCAGGGGCCGTGCAGCGCCGTCCACAGCGCGTTGCAGGCCGGGTCGCCGGTCGCCTCCAGCCCCAGCGGCGCCTCGGAGGGCGCGGAAGCGGTGAGCAGGATGTCGTACTCCGCCATCAGGTCGCGGAAGGCGGCGCGGGCGGTGGCGAAGGCGGCGCGCCCCTCGATCAGGGCGGTGGCGGGCAGGCTCTCGGCCCAGTCCAGCCGCTCGGTCAGCACGGGGGAGATGAGGGCGCGCGCCGCGTTGCGCTCCCAGGCCAGGGCGTGCGCCGTCTCGGCGTTCATCACCACCGGGTGGGCCTCCACCGCCGCCCGCAGCGGCGCGGTGAGCGGGACCGGCGTCACCCGCGCCCCGGCCCGGGCGCAGGCGGCGGCCACCGCCTCGATGCGGGCGCGGCTGTCCTCGGTCAGCAGCGATTCGCCGGGGCCGAAGCAGAGGGCGATGCGCGGCGCCGCCTCGGGCCTGGCGGAGAAGTCCAGCCCCGTCAGCGCGCCGGCGAACAGCGCGCAATCGGCCGCGCCGCGGCCGAACACGCCGATCGTGTCCAGGCTCTCGCTCATCACCTTCATGCCGGCGCGGTGGATCAGCCCGTAGCTCGGCTTGAAGCCGGCGATGCCGCAATAGGCGGCGGGGCGCAGCACGGAGCCCGCCGTCTGCGTGCCGAAGGCCAGCGGGAAGAAGCCCGCCGCCACCCCCGCCGCCGAGCCCTGGCTGGAGCCGCCCGGGGTGCGCGCCGGGTCGTGCGGGTTGGTGGTGGGGCCGGGGTGGCGCGTCGCGAACTCGGTGGTGACGGTCTTGCCCTGGATGACGCCGCCGGCGCGCCGCGCCAGCGCCACGGCGGCGGCATCGGCGCGCGGCCGGTGCCCGGCCCAGATGGGCGAGCCGTATTGCGAGGGCAGGTCGGCGGTGTCGAGCACGTCCTTCACGCCCACCGGCAGGCCGTGCAGCGGGCCGGGCAGCGCCGCCGCCGCGGCCTGCCGCACCCGCGCGGGCTCCAGCGAGACGAAGGCGCGCACCGTGCCGTCCCGCGCCGCGGCGCGCTCCAGGCAGGCCTCGGCCAGGGTGGCGGGGGAGAGGCTGCCGGCGGCGATGCGCGCGGCGGCCTCGGTGGCGGAGAGATCGGCGGGATGGGTCATGGCGCCGATGCTAGGCAAAAGCCGGGCCAGGTCCACCCGGCACATCTGTTTCGCTCTCGGCTTGTTCAACCGGGGGCATGCCGTTGCGTCATCATAACTGTAAGAAAATGTCAGGATGCTGGCTAAGCTGAAGGGGCCGTGGCGGTGCCGCTGGCAAAGCCGGTCCACGGTCGCATCCGGTCAGGGAGCCAAGGGGATGGACATGAGCAGGCGCATGGCGGCCGAGTTCCTCGGCACCGCCTGGCTGACCTTCGGCGGCTGCGGCAGCGCCGTGCTGGCGGCCGCCTATCCCGGCCTCGGCATCGGCTTCACGGGTGTCGCCCTGGCCTTCGGGCTGAGCGTGCTCTGCATGGCCTATGCGGTCGGCCCCATTTCGGGTGGGCACTTCAACCCGGCCGTCACGCTCGGCCTGTGGGTGGGTGGGCGCGTGCCCTCCGCCACGCTGCTGCCCTACATGGCGGCGCAGGTGGCGGGCGCGGTCGCGGCGGCGGCCCTGCTCTACCTCATCGCCAGCGGCAAGCCCGGCTTCGAGCCGGGCGGCTTCGCCGCCAATGGCTACGGCGCGCTCAGCCCGGGCCAGTACACGCTGCTGGCCTGCCTGCTGATGGAGGTGGTGGCCACCGCCGTCTTCCTGGTGGTCATCATGGGCGCCACGGCGCCGAAGGCACCGGGCGGCTTCGCGCCGATCGCCATCGGGCTGGCGCTGACGCTGATCCACCTGCTGTCCATCCCCGTCACCAACACCTCGGTGAACCCGGCCCGCAGCACCGGGCCGGCGCTGTTCGCGGGCGGGGACTATATCTTCCAGCTCTGGCTGTTCTGGCTGGCGCCGATGGCGGGCGCGGTTCTGGGCGGCTGGCTGGCGCGCAGCCTGGGGCAGGATGCGGCCTCGGGCGAGAAGCCGCAGATCGCCACCACCCCCTCCGGCCCCACCGCGCCCGCGCACTGACCACGATCGCCGAGCCCGCCCACTGGCCGGGACCGCCCCGGCCAGACCTCC
>NZ_JCACVY010000293.1:0-3490 GCF_058833935.1 Roseomonas sp. TS2
CGACCCGCCCTCAAGCTGCCGCAGCTGGCGGCGCAGCGCATAGACCTGATCGACTAGCGACAGCACCACGGGCAGCGCCGTCTCATCCACCTCCAGCACGTCGCGCAGGTCGAGGATCAGCCGCACGCGCTCCACGTCGATCTCCTCGAAGCGCAGTTCGCCTCCCGTGACCTCCGGGCGAACGAAGCCCTGGGCGATCCAGCGGTGCAGGTCGCCGGGGTCCAGGGTGGTGAACCGGGCGAGCAGGATGTCGAGCGTGATCATGGCGCTGCCCTCGCTCCCGGTTCCGGCGCGTTTTCCGGCTTCTCCACGGGCGCGGGCCGCCAGTCCCGCAGGAAGGCTTCCAGCGCCGCATCCGGAGGCCCGATGACGACCCGGATGGACAGGATCAGATCGCCGGCCGGGTGGCCGGCATGGGCCGCCACGCCCTTCCCGCGCAGGCGGATGAGATGGCCCGTGTCGGTGTGCGGCGGCAGCGTGACGCGCACCGTGCCGGACGGGGTTGAGACCAGAACGGCGCCGCCCAGCACCGCGTCCCTGAGGCTCACGGACAGGTCCTTGTGCAGATCCATCCCCTCGCGGCGCAGCTCGGGGTGGGTGCCGACCTCGAGCTCGATCAGGGCATCGCCGTCAGGGCCGCCATTGCGGCCGGGCTCGCCCTTTCCCCGGAGGCGGAGGACGCTGCCACTGACCACGCCGGGCGGGATCTTGAGGTCCAGGACCCGGCCATCGGGCAGCGTCAGGCGCTCGGTGGCGCCTTGCACGGCGCTGAGGAACGGCACGGCCAGTTTGTAGGCCGCGTCGTCGCCGCGCCGGGGGGCGGCCTCCGCCGCCCGCCGGGCTGCGAAGATCTCCGCGAACAAGTCCTCGAAGGTGTCCTCGTGGGCGGCGTCGCCGTAACGCGCGCCCTGCGCGGCCTCGGCATGGCGGCGGTAGCTGCTCGGGGGGCGCTGCTCCTGGCCCGCGGCATCGATCTCGCCCCGGTCGAAGCGCGCACGCTGCTCCGGGTCGGACAGCAGGTCGTGCGCGGCGGAGGCTTCCTTGAAGCGTGCTTCCGCCATGGGCTTGCCGGGGTTGAGGTCCGGGTGGTGCTGCCGGGCCAGCTTGCGATACGCCTGCTTGATGGCGTCAGGCGTCGCGTCTCGGGGAACGCCCAGAACCTTGTAGGGATCTTCAGCCATGCCTGTATCCCAGTCCCCCGGGTGGAACATCCGCCGACCGGGCCCCCAGAGCCGCGGGGGTCCGAAGCGGTGCGGGTGCGCCGCCTGTTGTACGAGATTTCGGGCAGGACGAACACCGCGCGTTCGGCGTCGCCCCGCGGGGCGGCTTTCCTAGCGTCGCAGCGCCGCGTTCAGCCGCCCCGGGACCTCGGCCAGCGCGCTTTCCTCCGCATTGGCGAAGGCAAGGCGCAGGTGCCGCTGCTGCCCCGGCCCGAAGAACGGCCCCGGCAGGGTCAGCAGCCCGTGCCGCGCCGCCAGCGCCTCGGCGGCGGCCATGGCGTCCGGCTGCCCCGCGGGCAGGCGCAGATAGGCGAAGTAGGTGCCCAGCGCATCGACCGCCCAGCCCGGCGCCCGCGCCATGGCGGCGCGGAAGGCATCGGCGCGGCCGGCCATGATGGCGCGGTTGCCGGCGCGCCACCCGGCCAGCGCCGGAATGGCCCAGGCCAGCGCCGCCTGAGGTGCGCGGGCGGGGCAGATCTGCATGGTGTCCACCACCTTCAGCAGCTCCGCGCGGAAGGCCCCGCCGCCCACGATGGCCCCGACGCGGTGCCCGGGGATGCAATAGGATTTGGCGAAGGAATAGAGATGCACCAGCCCTTCCGCCCAGCCCGGGTCCTGGAACAGGGTGTGCGGCGCCGCGCCGGTCTCGGGGAGGAAGTCGCGATAGGTCTCGTCCAGCACCAGCCAGACGCCGCGGGCGCGGCAGATCTCCGCGATGCGGGCGATGGTCGCGGCGGGGATGATGGCGCCGGTCGGGTTGTTCGGCGTCACCAGCACCACGGCGCGGGTCTCGGGCGTCAGCGCCGCCGCCAGCCGCTCGGGGTCGGGGAGGAAGCCGTCCTCGGCGCGGGTCTCGAAGGGCAGGGCGGTGATGCCCAGCAGCTCCAGCGCCATGCGGTGGTTGAAGTACCAGGGCGTCGGCAGCAACACGGCGTCGCCGCTGCCGGCCAGCGCCGTCATGGCCATGGTGAAGGCGAGGTTGCAGCCGGCGGTGATGGTGACCTCGCCGGCGCTGATGGGCGCGGCATAGGTGGCGGCGAGGTCGGCGGCCAGCGCCTCGCGCAGCGGCGCGTCGCCGTCGATCGGGCCGTAGCCGGCACAGGCGCGGCTGCCGGCGGCCTCGGCCAGCCGCTCCAGCAGCGCCGGGTGCGGCGGGTAGCCCGGCACGGCCTGGGTGAGGTCGAGCATCGGGCCGGCGCCGCCGTCGTAGCGGGCGGCCCAGGCGCGGGCGGTGGGGATGGGCGGCGCGGCCGTGGCGTGGACACGGGCGGAAAGGCGGGGGCTCGGCATGATGCGCCGCACAGTGTCACGCGATGGTCACGCCGACCAGCCATGCCAAGCGCGGCTCAGGCTTCCTCGCCCGCCGGGCGGCCGGTGACGTGCCGCCAATGGTGCCAGAGCAGCCGCGCCGCCAGCGAGCGCCACGGCGACCAGGCCGCCGAGAGGGCCAGCAGCGCCTTCGGCCCCGGCCGCGCCGGCAGGCCCTTCAGGTGCTGGGCGGCGGCGGCCAGGGCCACATCGGCATAGGGGAAGATGTCCGCCCGGTCCTCAGCGAAGATCAGGTGCACCTGCGCCGTCCAGGGGCCGAGGCCGCGCTGCGCCGAGAGATGCGCGATGGCCACCGCGTCGGCCATGCCGGAGAGCGCCTCCAGTTGCAGCGTGCCGGCCAGGCAGGCCTCGGCCAGCCCGCGCAGATGCGCCACCTTGGGGCGGGAGAGGCCGGCGGCGCGGAACTGTTCGTCCGTCAGTTGCAGCAGCCCCGCCGGCTCCAGCGCGCCGGGCAGGGCGGAGAAGCGGCGCCAGATGGCTCCCGCCGCCTGGTTGCTGATCTGCTGGCCGAGGATGGTGCGCGCGAGGCCGCCGAAGCCGCGCGGCCGGCTGCGCCACGGCAGCAGCCCGGCCGCCGGCTCGATGCGGGCGAAATCCGCATCCAGCCGGCAGAGGGCGGCGATGCCTTCCCGCGCCCAGTCGGGTGGCCGTTGAGGGTTCAGTCCGGGCAGGGCGGCTCGCCCAGGGGAGAGGCGGGCGGCGCCGCCTCCGGCTGGCCGATGGCGGCGGCGAGGGCCGCGAAGCGGGCGGGCTGCATCCCTGGCTCGGCCGCCAGCCACAGCACGCCGGCCTCGTGCGGCAGCAGGGCGGTGCGCCAGCCCGGCGGGATGCGCGTCGGCACCGCCTCCCGCCCGCCCAGCCACAGCCCGAGGCGGCAGCCCCCCGTGCCGCGATAGCCGCCATAGAGGCCGCCCCCGGCCTCGCTGGCGCTGTCCAGCCGC
>NZ_JCACVY010000294.1:0-3455 GCF_058833935.1 Roseomonas sp. TS2
GAGGCGGCGCGGACGGCCCGCCCGGGCCGCGGCTTCAGGCGGCGTAGCGGGCGAACAGCGCGCGGGCATCGGCCAGCAGGGCCGCGCCATCGACATTGCGCCCCTGCATCTGGCCGAGCCATGCCTCCGTCACCGGCGCGCAGGCGGCGCGCCAGCGCTCCGCCTCGGCCGGCTCCAGCTCGATCAGCGTGTTGCCGCGGCGGCGCGCCTGCTCGGAGACGATGACGGCCTGCTCGTCCAGCATGGCGCCCACCATGGCGGCGGCGGCCTGGCCGGACTGCGCATCCAGCACCGCGCGCAGGTCGGCGGGGAGAGACTGGTACTTCGCCTTGTTCATCGCCAGCACGTTGGTGGCGACATAGAAGGTGGGGCTGCCGGGGAAGGCGGTGTGGTTGCGCACCAGCTCCTGCAGCTTGATGGAGGGCACCACCTCCCACGGCACCACGGCGCCGTCCAGCACGCCCTGGGTCAGCGCCTCCGGCACCTGCGGCACCGGCATGCCGACGGGCGCGGCGCCGAGCGCGCGCAGCCCCTCGCCGGCCTGCCGCGTCGGGAAGCGCAGCTTCATGCCGCGCAGATCCTCGAGCTTGCGCACCGGGCTGCGGGAATGGATCAGCCCCCCATCATGCGACCAGAAGCAGAGCGGGTGCACCTCGCCGAACTCCTCGGCCAGGTGCTTCTCGGCGAAGGCCTGGGTGGCGCGGGCATTGGCCAGGCCGCTGCGGTTGGCGGTGAAGGGCAGCTCCAGCGCCTCGATGCGGGGGAAGCGGCCGGCGGTGTAGCCGGGCAGGGTCCAGATGATGTCGGCCACGCCGTCGCGCGCCTGGTCGTAGAGCTGCGGCGGCGCGCCGCCGAGCTGCATGGCGGGGAAGATGCGGATCTTCAGCCGGCCGGCCGAGGCCTCCTCCACCTTCTTCGCCCAGGGCGCCAGGAAGTTGCGGTGCACGTTGGAGACGGCGGGGAGGAAGTGGTGCAGCCGCAGCGTCACCTCCTCGGCGCGCGCGGGGCGGGGGCCGAGCAGGGTGGGCGCGGCGAGGGCGGCGGAGGCCAGCCCCAGCAGATGGCGGCGTTGCACCATGGACGGTTTCCTTATGTCTTCCGGACGGCGGGCGGCGGTCGGGCGGCCTCCAAACTTTCTAACGTGACGCCAGTGACGGCCGCAATCATCTTGCGCGTCCGCCGGGCGGGGCCGGCCGAGGCATGGGGAAAGGCCCACTCAGCGTTTCCTTAATCCTCTTCGTACAGAGTCGAAGCGCCTGAAACATCCAACGCTTGCCGCCCCACGGCCAGAGGTTCCGCATGACAGTTTCCATCCCACCCGAGCTGCGGCAGCGCCTGTCCACCTTCGGCATCACCGCGGAGGATCTGGAAGTGCTTCCGAGCCTGCGCGACTTCGCCGAGAAGACCCTGCCGGGCCTTCTGGAGCGGGGCCTCTCCCGCCTGGCCAGCTGGCCGGAGGCGATGGCGGCCCTGCGCCACCCGGAGGTGCACCGCCTGCGGGTGGCGCACTGGCAGCGGGTGGCCACGGGACAGCTGGATGCGGGATTCCTGGAATCGGCGGAGGCGCTGGGGGTGGCGTTGCACCGCCATGGCATGCCGATCTACGGGGTGGGCCTTTGCGGCGTCACCACCCTGAACCTGATCAGCGAGGAGCTGGGCCTGAACCCGCCCGGGCCTGGCTGGGTGCGGCGGGAGGCGGCCCGCAAATTCGCCCTGCGGCTGAGCCTCTCGCATGTCGCCTGGCTGCATTGTGAGCTGCTGCTGGAGTGTTTTACGCGGGCCGAGAAGGCGGCGCGGACCAGCCTGACCAACCGTCTCGTCGGCACCTTCGAGCAACGCATGAGCGGCGTAGTGGAGGAGCTCGGCCAGTCGGTGCGGCAGATGGAGGAGGCTGTTCAGGTCATCGTCGGCAATGCGGGCCGCATCGGCGAGGTGTCCGGCACCGTGGCGCAGTCCGCCGCGCGGGCGGACCAGGATGTGCAGGCGGCCGCCAGCTCGGCCGAGCAGCTCACCAATTCGGTCGGTCAGATCAGCCGCCAGCTCGGCGAGGCGACCCGCATCGCCGCCCGCGCCGTGGAGGATGCCCGCCGCACGGACACGGTGGTGCAGGCCCTGGCCGAGGGCGCCAAGCGGATCGACGACGTGGTGAGCCTCATCAACAGCATCGCCGGCCAGACCAACCTGCTGGCGCTGAACGCCACCATCGAGGCGGCGCGGGCCGGCGAGGCGGGCAAGGGCTTCGCGGTTGTGGCCAGCGAGGTGAAGAACCTCGCCAACCAGACCGCCAAGGCCACGGAGGAGATCAGCGGCCAGATCGGGCAGGTGCAGGGCGCGACGCGCGAGGCGGTGGCCGCGATCGAGAACATCGCCCGCACCATCGACGAGATCAACCAGATCGCCGCCGCCATCGCCGAGGCGGTCGCGCAGCAGGGCCAGACGGCCGACGCCATTGCCCGCACCGTGCAGCAGGCCGCCGCCGGCAACCGCCGCGTCAGCGAGATGATGCGCGGCTTCGAGGCGGATGCCTCCTCCGCCCGTCAGGTGGCCGGGCAGCTCAGCAGTGCGGCCGGCGGTCTCGGCGGCCATTCCCGCTCGCTGCGCCAGGCGATGGACGGCTTCATGAGCGAGGTGCGCAGCGCCTGACACAAAGCCCGGGGGAGCGGTTCAGGCGCCGCCCACCCCCGACACCTGCTGCTCGCCCTGGCCACGCATGGCCCAGCCGGTGGTGCGCTGCTCGATGGCGGCGGCCACCGCATACATGGCCACGCCCATGAAGGCCGTGACCATCAGCCCGGCGAAGACCAGCGGCACGTCGAAGCGGCTGCTGGCCAGCATCATCAGTTGGCCGATGCCCTTGTTGGCCGCCACCGTCTCCGCCAGGATCGAGCCGACGAAGGCCACCGTGATGGCGATCTTCAGCGAGGCGAAGAAATAGGGCATCGCCCGCGGCAGCCCCACCTTGCGGATGATGTCGAGCGGCCGGGCGCCCAGCGCCCGCAGCACGTCGCGCAGCTCCGGCTCCACGGTGGCGATGCCGGTGGCCACGTTCACCACGATCGGGAAGAAGCTGATCAGGAAGGCGGTGATGATGGCGGGCACTGTGCCGATGCCGAACCAGATCACCAGGATCGGCACCACCGCCACCTTGGGCACCGAGTTGAAGCCGATCAGCAGCGGGTAGAGCCCGTGGTAGAGCAGGGTGGAGGAGCCGATCGCCACCCCCAGCGCCAGGCCAAAGACGATGGCCAGGCCGAAGCCCACCAGCGTCGTCATCAGCGTCTGCCAGGCATTCTCCAGCAGCGGCTGCCACCACTGCACCATGCTGGCGGCGATGGCCGAGGGGGCGGGCAGGATGAAGGCATCGATGGCGAAGCCATGCACCGCCGCCTCCCACAGCAGGAAGGTGCCGAGGATGATCAGCCAGGGCAGCAGCCCCTGCAGCCGGCGGCGGCGGC